>SDWL01000368.1 GCA_004195315.1 Lutibacter sp. | reverse complement strand
AGATGTGTATAAGAGACAGTTACCATGCTTTTTACAAGCTGTGCAACTTACAATATTCAGTATAATAAAGATAAAAAAGATTGGAACCTTCAAAATAATGATCAAAATCTTGAAGTTGAACATACATTTTATTTAATTGGAGATGCTGGAAATGCAAAGAATGGTAAAGAATTAGCACATTTTGGATTGTTAAAAAATGAACTCTTATCTACTTCAAAAAATTCTGTAGTTTTATTTTTAGGAGATAATTTATATGAAAAAGGATTGCCTAAAAAAGACCATCCAGACAGACTTTTATCTGAACATCGCTTAAATGCTCAAATAGACTTAGTTAAAAATTATAAAGGTCAGTCCATATTTATTCCTGGAAACCACGATTATTATAGTGATGGTATTAAAGGTTTAAAAAGACAAGAAAATTATATAATTGATAAATTAAAAAATAAGAATGCCTTTTTACCTCAAGATGGCTGTCCCATAAAAAAAGTAAACATTTCTGATGATACTGTTTTAATAATCGTAGATTCTCAATGGTATCTTGAGAATTGGGATGAGAATCCAACTATGAATGATAATTGTGATATTAAAACAAGAACCCAATTTTTTGATGAGTTTGAGAGTTTAATCAAAAAAAACACAACTAAAACTACTATAATTGCCATTCATCACCCAATGTTTAGTAATGGTTCTCATGGTGGTCAATATTCTTTGAAACAACAATTTTATCCTGTACATACTAAAATGCCTTTACCATTATTGGGCTCAATGGCTAATCTTTTACGTAAAACAAGTGGTGCTTCTCCTCAAGATATGATTAACCCACTTTATAGAGAACTAAAAAATAGGTTGGTTACATTATCACAAAAAGCTGAAAATATTATTTTTATTTCTGGTCACGAACATAATTTACAATACATTTTTAAGGATAATATTCCACAAATAATAAGTGGCTCTGGTTCAAAAACTTCAGCAGCAAGAACAATAAATGGAGGTGAATTTTCATTTGGAGGTTTAGGTTATGCAAAATTAGTAGTGTACAAAAATGGCACTACTTGGGTGTATTATTATACTGAAATAGATGGGGTACAAAAATTACTTTATAAAACTGAAATTAATTCAGTAGAAAAAAAAGAAAACGAGTATAATTACAATTCTAATTTCCCAAAAACTGTTTCAGCTTCAATTTATACTGAAAATGAAGTTTCGAAAGGAAAAGCATTTAAAACATTTTGGGGTGAACGCTACCGAAAATATTATGGTGAAAAAATTAAAGCACCTACCGCACTTTTAGATACATTGCTTGGTGGATTAACTCCAACTAGAAAAGGTGGTGGAAATCAATCACGATCATTACGTTTAGAAGATAAAAATGGTAAAGAATTTGTTATGCGTGCTTTGCGCAAAAGCGCCACACAATACTTACAAGCTGTTGCTTTTAAAAATCAATACATTGAAGGCCAGTTTGATAACACATATTCTGAAAATTTATTAATGGACATCTATACAGCTGCACATCCTTTTACGCCCTTTGTAGTTGGTAAATTAGCGAGCGCTGTAAATATTTATCATACCAATCCTACATTATATTACATTCCAAAACAAAATGCGCTTCTTAATTTTAATAATAGTTTTGGTGATGAATTATATATGATTGAAGAGCGTGCAACATCAGGTCATGGTGATGTTGAAAGTTTTGGTTTTTCTAATGAATTGATAAGTACAGATGATTTATTAAAAAACTTGCGAAAATCTGACGATTATTTTGTTGATGAAGAAACATACATTAGAGCGCGATTATTTGATATGCTAATTGGTGATTGGGACAGACATGAAGATCAATGGCGTTGGGCAGAATTCAAAAACGGAAAGAAAACAATGTATAAACCGGTTCCAAGAGATAGAGATCAGGCATTCTCTAAATTTGATGGTTTTATACTTGGTTTTGCAACACGTGCAATACCAGCTTTAAAGCCAATGCAAGTCTATGATGAAGATATTAGAAATATTAAATGGTTTAATTCTGCAGGTTATTCTTTGGACAAAGCACTTATCAATAAAGCAACCTATGTAATTTGGGAAGAACAAGTAAATTTTATACAACAAAATATTACTGTTGATGTTATTGAAAAAGCTTTTAATAAACTCCCTAACGAAGTTAATGATGAAACCATAACCTCAATAAAGCGAAAATTAAAAGGAAGACTTAAAAACTTACCTGAAATTGCAAAAACCTATCACAAACACCTTTCAAAATATGCAGTTATAAAAGGAACAGATAAAGATAACTGGTTTGATATTGAACGTTTAAATGATGGAAAGCTGTCTCTTATACACATCT
>SDWL01000367.1 GCA_004195315.1 Lutibacter sp. | reverse complement strand
AGATGTGTATAAGAGACAGCCATATTTTTCAGAATTGGAATCCATCCAAATTTTAAGTTTTGAATAAATTCCCTCATTATTATAATTTTCTTCGATTAGCATTTTTTTTGGCTTTTCAACAGTCTTATAAATAATATCTATATCCGTTCCCCAATGATGACGAGATGTACCTGGAATTGTAGAATATTCAATAATTTTTTCAATAGCTTGTTGTTCAGATAAACCTTGTGAAATATATTTATTAAATTTAGTGTTCCAAATTTCCTTTTGCCTATTAAAACTCCTATATGCTGAAACAATTTGCATAGAAACATCATCTTTTAAGGCTGCATTTCGCATATTTTCAAAGGCATCAAAAACTTCTTTTTGTAATTTCATATCATCTCCTACAAAATTCAGTTCTTCTCTTCCTGTTAAAGCATCCTCAGAATAGACAGTTTGAGAATAGCCCAATAAACTAAACAATCCTATTATTTGAACAAACATTAAATTAATCACAATTAATTGACCTTTATTTTTCATTTTTTTTACTTTAAATTATTCCAAATATTTAAACATCACATAATGATCACCAACAAATTTTAATTCAATTTTCTCTCCAAAGGTTTGTAAACCGAATTTTTCATAAAAATCAACAGCTATTACTCTAGCATTGCACCATAAACAATCAATTTTTAATTCGGTTAAAATTAAAAAAGCTTCTTGTAACATTAATTTTCCCGCTCCAAAACCTTGGTATTCATTTAAAGCTGCCATTCCTCTTAATTGATATTGAGTTCCTTTAAAATTAGGATTATTTGCTTTCATGTAGCTTGAAACTGCAATTAATTTTCTATCCTTAAAAACTCCTAAATGAAATGTTTCTGCATCAAAATCGTCACTAAATTCATAAGGCAATGGAATATTTTTCCGTAAAATCTCTAACCTAAGTGGATATGTTTCTTTTGCTGAAATTTTTTTAATTTTCATCATATTTCTAACAATTAACTAAAGTACTATTTTTAATAAATTCTCTTAAACATAAACTCTAGTTTTTAAATTAATTTTTATAATATTGTTACAAAATACAAAATACTATTTAAATGGAAAACATTGAAATCAAATTAATTGAAACTAAAGATATTCTAAGTGTTTTCCCATTGTTGAAAGAATTAAACAGCACTACTCCTTCTACTATTTTAAAAGAACGCTTACTAGAAATGACAACGCAAAATTATAAATGCGTTGGAATGTATTTTAATAATGAATTAATTGGCATTTCTGGGCTCTGGTTTTTAACGAGACACTACTGCGGAAGAACTATAGAACCGGACCATGTTATTATAAATCTTAAGTATATAAACAAAGGATTGGGTAAAAAATTGTTTGAATGGATTTATGCTTATGCACAAAGCATTGGCTATGAAGCAACTGAACTAAATACTTACATTGAGAATGTGAAATCTCACAAATTTTATGAAAATGAAGGCTTTAAAAAGCTTGGTTTTCACTACTTAAAAAAGTTTTAAATTTCTTTAAAAAACACTTGCGAAAGTCTAAAAGGATTGTATATTTGCCAAACGATTGCGAGAGTAGCTCAGTTGGTAGAGCTTCAGCCTTCCAAGCTGACTGTCGCCGGTTCGAGCCCGGTCTCTCGCTCAAAAAAAGCTAAACGAAAGTTTAGCTTTTTTTTTATTTTAGCTTATGACCAAACAGCAGTAATAAAACAATTGGAACTCCTAACAAAAGAATTGTTGTAGTACTTGTTAAAAATATTGATGGATATACTATTAACATTAAAGCATAACCACCAATTGCGCCACCTAAATGCGCTGAATGACCAACATTTCCTAGTTGTTTTTTCATTCCATAAATTGAGTATAATAAATAGCCTAAACCAAAAATATACCCCGGAATTGGAATTGGTAAAGGAAACATCATTAAACTCATATCTGGGTTTAACAAAATAGCAGCATAAATAATTCCAGCTACAGCGCCTGAAGCTCCAACTGCACTATAATACAATTCATCTTTATGATACTTTAATGTTAATACATTACCAGCTAATAAACTTCCTAAATACAATATTAAAAACTTAACAACACCCAACTTAAAAATAATAATTGGCGCAAAAATGTACAAAACATACATATTCAATAGTAAATGCAAATAATCTACATGTAAAAATGCCGATGTAAACATTCTAATTTGTTCACCGCGTTTAATGGCTCCTATTTGAAATTTATATTTATCAAAAAACAAACGGTCACTAAACCCTTTTATTGAAAAAGCTACATTTGCAATAATTATAATTAAAAGTACTTTGTCTATATTCTGTCTCTTATACACATCT
>SDWL01000366.1 GCA_004195315.1 Lutibacter sp. | reverse complement strand
TAAAACACCGAAAGAAATAATGGATTCTGAACTAAAATATGTAGCTTAGACTCACTAAAAAAAAAGCAACGTTTGTTGCGTTAGAACCTTGAATGCAGCTTATAAACCAACAAGGTATACATATAATAGAGATCATTCAAGAAATACCTATTACGGTAATAATAATTACAATAAACGATCAAACAGTAATACAAGACAACGTATAGCTACTAAAAATGTTCCTAAAAGAGCTAGTGCTAACATAGCGAGAGTTGATAGAAATAACACAAGATCTTATAATACTGATAAATCTCATAGAAGCAATAGTACAACTAGAAGAAATACAATGGGAAACAAACGTACTATTTCAGATAGATCTAAAACTGTTACTAAACGAGCACCAGAAAAAACAGTTCGACAAAAACGTACAGTTACTAGGAGCACACCAGTTAGAGTTCAAGAAAAAAGAAATACCGTAGCAAAAACAAAAAGACCAGTAGTTTCTCAAAATAGAAGTAAAACAGTTAATACTCGTAAACCCGTTAAAACTGCAGAAAGAAAAAGTACTGTTAAAAAAGAAAGTAAAAGAACTGAAACTACAAGAAAAAGGAGAAGTTAATAAATTGAGTTAATTACAAAAAGGCTTTGCAGTGATGCAAAGCCTTTTTAATATCAATTATATTAAAGATATATCATTCAGAAAATCACACTGAGCTTGAAGAAGTATCATTCCGATTTTCTTCACCTTCATGTTCTATATTTTTTTTGCTTTTTTACTTCCAGAATACATATCATATCGTACAAATTTACAATCTAAATCACCATTTTTCACAGGAATTTTTCTTGAAGTTCGTAAACCTACGTATTTCAAAGCTTCAAAATCAGATGTAATAAACCAAACCGTTGAATCTGGATATCCGTGTTTAAGGGTGTCACCAATTTTTTTATAAAATTCTTGAACATCAACATTTAAACGCTCTCCATAAGGTGGATTAAACAATATTGTGGTTTGCCCAAATACTTCTTTCATTGAATTAAAGAAATTCACATGATGTATTCCTATAAATTCTTCTAAATTGGCATTTTTAACGTTCTCTTTTGCTTTTACTATTGCAGATGGTGCTTTATCAAATCCCATAATTTTAAAATGAGAACTTCGTATTTTTTTAAGCAAAGATTCTTGAATGGTAAAATACAACTCTTCATCATAATCTTCCCACTTCTCAAAACCAAATTCTTTTCTATTGATATTTGCTGGAATATTATTAGCAATCATAGCAGCTTCAATTAAAATAGTTCCTGAACCACACATAGGATCAATAAAATTACATTCTCCTGTATATCCTGAAAGCAGAACTAAACCAGCAGCTAAAACTTCATTTATAGGTGCAATATTGGTAGAACTTCTATATCCACGTTTATGTAAAGAATCACCTGAACTATCTAAAGAAACCGAGCACAAATCCTTTTGAATATGCACATGGATTTTAAGATCAGGGTGTTGCACATCTACATTTGGTCTTTTACTATATTTATTTCTAAAATAATCAGCAATTGCATCCTTAGATTTTAAGGAGATATAATGTGAGTTTGTTGTGAAGTTATCTGAATTAACTACAGCTCCAATAGAAAATGTAGTATCAACATTCATATATTTTTCCCACTCAATTTGCATTAGTTTTTTATACAAATCATCTTCATGAGCAACTTTAAAACGCTTAATTGGTTTCAAAATTCTAATTGCTGTTCGCAAAGCTATATTTGCCTTGTACATAAAACCTTTATCTCCTCTAAAAGACACACTTCTTACAGCAGATTCAACATCCTGCGCTCCTAGGTTTTTAAGTTCAGTTGCCAATAATTCTTCAAAACCAAACATAGTTGTGGCAACCATTCTAAAATCACTATTCATATTTCTAATTTTGTGCAAAAATACAGAAACATTTTTGATAATAAGCGGTTACTCTTCTTTAGTATTGAGGGTTCTTCACAACTGAAGTATAAAATGATACATTAAACTAAAAACTATTTACTATTTTTGTAAACATTTTAAAATTATGACTAAAAAAAATGAATGGTTTGAATCGTGGTTTGACACAAATTATTACCATATTTTATATTCCCATAGAGATTATTCTGAAGCTCAAGAATTTACGCAAAATATTGTTACTTTTTTAAAATTAAAAAAAGACAATGTATTATTAGATTTGGGTTGTGGAAAAGGAAGGCATTCCATCTATTTAAATTCACTTGGTTTTAAAGTTGTTGGTGCTGATTTATCTCAAAATAACATTAAACAGGCAAAACAATTTGAAAATGAAGGCTTGAAATTTATAGAACACGATATGAGGAATCCATTTAATTCTACATACCATGCCATTTTAAATCTATTTACAAGCATCGGTTATTTTGAAAAAGATGAAAA
>SDWL01000033.1 GCA_004195315.1 Lutibacter sp. | reverse complement strand
AGATGTGTATAAGAGACAGATATAACCTGATGCAATCACACAAACTGTTGCAAGTACAATAAAATATAAATTTATATCGAGTAACACATAACGTAATGATTTTTCAGGCGAAAAAATAAAGATAGAAGCTAAATATTGAGCTATTACAATTAATAAAATATTATAACCTCTTACCACTGAAAATAAACTCAACAATTTTAAATAAAAGGGAGCCTGTTTTTTACTGTTGTTTTTAGAAATTTCAAGTAAATCCATTGGTAAGAAAAATAATTAAGCAACAATGCTACTGCTTTAAAAGTAAAACCTTTAACATTAAAACCTATAAACCAATTCTAGTTTAAAATCTTTTAATATTTTTTTAGTTTTGTCAAAATCTTCGGTAAAACCTAAAATATAACCACCACCTCCTGAGCCACATAATTTTAAGTAGTAATCGTTAGAGTCAATTCCTTTTTGCCAAATTTCATGAAAAGGTTGAGGAATCATAGGTTTAAAGTTTTCCAATACTACTTTTGATAATTGCTTTACATTACCAAATAATGATTTTACATTTCCATTCAAAAAATCATCAATACAAGCATCAGTATGTTTCGCAAAATCCTCATTTAACATTTTTCTAAAACCTTCATTTTTCATTTTATTCATAAAAATGGTTACCATTGGCTCAGTTTCGCCAACCATTTCTGAATCTAATAAAAATACTGCTCCTTTTCCTTCTTTCTGAGAAGGTATACCTGTTGCTTCTAAATTATCTTTTGAATTGATTAAAATTGGAATACTTAAATAAGAGTTTAACGGATCTAAACCTGAGCTTTTTCCATGAAAAAAAGATTCCATCAATGAAAATATACGTTTCAATTTCAACAACTTGTCTCGTGTTAAATTTTCTAAAACTGTTATTTTATCATTGGCATACTTATCATAAATTGAAGCAACTAAAGCCCCAGAACTCCCAACGCCGTAACCTTGTGGAATACTCGAATCAAAATACATTCCTTCTTCAATATCAACTTTTAAATCCTTTAATCTAAAACTAACCAAATCTTGATCTTCTAGATTAGAAAGATAGCAGTAAAATCTATTTAAATTTTTATTAGAATTTATTTCTTCCTCAGAAGTTTTATCAGATTTTTTTAAAGCACCATTATAACAGTTATATGGAATTGCCAATCCTTTGGAATCTTTAATGATTCCATACTCTCCAAAAAGTAAAATTTTAGCATAAAATAAAGGTCCTTTCATAATTACTTATCAAATTGTTATTTGCTTTGCGCCTTGTCCAATTCTATCGCAAATATAATGATTTTCTTGACAATACTGAATTAACTCACTTATAATAAAATTGTTAACAATCTCTTTTTCTTTCTCTGGAAATAAGACGTGTACATTTGCACCTGCATCTAATGTAAAACAAATATTAGACCCAGTTTTAGCTCTAAATTCCCAAATTTTACTAATTATTTTTAAAGTGTTAGGTTTCATTAAAATAAAATACGGGTTACTAGTCATCATCATAGCATGTAAGCTTAAAGCTTCACTTTCCACAATTGCTATAAATTCTTTTAAACCCCCATTTTGAAGTACTTCTAAAATCTTAGAAATATTGTTATTTGCTTGATTAAAACGTTGTTTTGCAAACGGATGATTGTACATTAATTGATGTCCAACCGTGCTTGAAACCTGTTTTTCACCTTCATCAACCAACAAAATTGTGTCATGGTAATTTTTAAAATTTCCGTGAATTTCATAAGGATATTTCACACCAAACAAATCTGAACTTCCTTTAATATCAGAATGATTTCCCCAAATAATCAATTCACCTTCTATGCTTCTACAAGCACTTCCAGAACCTAAACGCGCTAAAAATGATGCTTTTTTGTTGAAATATTCTTCAGAAATTGTTGGGTTTAATTCTTTTTCTAAACTCATAATACACAATGCCAAAGCGCTCATTCCACTTGCCGAAGAAGCAATTCCGCTACTATGTGGAAAAGAATTACGTGATTTTATTACAAAATCATAATCCTTCAAAAACGGAACATATTGTTCTATTCTTTGGAAAAATTGTTGAATTTTAGGTTTAAAAGCTTCTTTCTTTTTATCTTCAAAAAAGATTTCAAAATTAAAATCTTCTGATTTTTTTTCCTTTTTAGTATATTCTAAATTCGTCAGCGTAAAACAAGCATCTAACGTAAAACTGATTGAAGTATTTTCAGGAATTTGAGGTTCTTGTTTTCCCCAATATTTTACCAAAGCTATATTACTTGGCGTTTTCCAAGTTACACTTCCGTTAGAAACATTTAACACCTCAAAATCTTTTAAAATAAAATCGCTTTCAATCAAAACTATAATTTTTGTCAAAGATAAATTATTTACTTAAACATTATTGTGCAACTTTTTTATTATTTTTGTTATCTATGAAAACGAAAAAAGCATTTATTTTACTCAATGGATCACCACCCGAAAAACTCCCGGATTTATTACAATACGATATTGTTTGCGCCATTGACGGTGCTTACAATTATTTTGAATCTAATGATATTGTACCAGATTTGGTTACAGGAGATTTTGATTCTATTCGTAACATTCCTACAACTGTGGAAGTTATAAACACCCCTAATCAAGATTATACCGATTTTGAAAAAGCACTACAAATATTAAAATATCGTGGTTTTTATCATATAGATGTATACGGTGGAAGTGGAAAAGAATTTGACCATTTTTTAGGAAATATTAGTACTGCCTTGCAATGGAAACTAGGTTTAAATATTACTTTTTTTGATGATTTTGGGAAATACTTTTTTATTGAAGAAAGTATTTATTTAACAAATGTAATTGGGAAAAACATCTCATTAATTCCACTTCCTGTGGCTAGTGGTGTTATCACGGAAGGATTATTGTATCCGCTTACAAATGAAACATTAACCTTTGGTAAACGCATTGGAACCAGAAACAAAGCTTCTGAAAACAATGTGCAAATTTCGCTTGAAAAAGGCGATTTACTTATTTATATTAGTCATAGTTAAAACCCTTAAAATTGCATAGAAAACTAAAACTTATTTGGGATTTTAGAGGTCCAGTTTCATTAAAAACGGCTGAACATCATTGTATTCATTTAAAAGAATTCGCAACACTTGAAAAACTACATTTTTATGAAATTGATTTTTCCTCAATTTCAGAAATGCACACTATCGCTTTTATAATTATTGATGAAGCCAATATGAAAACTTATAGAGATGCTTTAAAACCTCATAGAGGTCATTTGACCTAATTATTTTTCACTTTCAGATTTTTCAATATTGCTTTCAAATCTTTTAGAGAGTTTTTTTCGATTAAGCTAGTTTTAATTCTTAATTCACTTTTTTCAGTTTGCAAGATATAAAATTCAGCAGTTTTTTTAATCAGTTTCAAGTCGTTCAAATTGACTCTTTTGGGAATTAAATTATTTAATGTAATCGTTTCATTATCAATCGTCAAGTATTGATTTTTACTTTTAAACAGGTAATTCCCTATATAAAGTAAACCTACAATTAAATATCCATAGTTTAAATAGTTCTCTGAATTATTTGGAATAGAAATAACCCCAAGGATCAACCAAAATAATCCGAAAATTAAATTCCATCTTAAATGTCTTCGCTTAAATCGTATTCTCACTTTTCATCTATTTATAAGTTGAAATAGTATTAGCCACAATCCAGCCACTTGTCCAAGCATTCTGGAAGTTAAATCCACCAGTAATAGCATCAATATTTAATATTTCACCTGCAAAAAATAAGTTTTTATGTAATTTACTTTCGTAAGCTTTAAAATTGATTTCTTTTAAATCAATTCCTCCAGCTGTTACAAATTCATCTTTAAATGTACTTTTTCCATTTACTTTAAAAGTACTCTTAGTTAGTTGTTTTGCTAAATCTTCTAATTGTTTATTGTTTAATTGCGCCCATTGAGAATCTAAACTAATGTTAGCGGCAATTACAAACTTCTCCCAATGGCGTTTTGAAATTTCTTCAAAAACAGAACGTAAAATAACTTGTTTTTTAGAATGCTCTTTTCTAATTGATTTTAATTTTTCTAAAACAGTTTCAAATTTTTTAGCCAACCAATTGACTTCAATTTCAAACTGATATTCTTTTTGGTGAAATTCTAAAGCTCCCCAAGCCGATAGTTTTAAAATTCCTGGACCGCTTAAACCCCAATGTGTAATTAACAAAGGTCCTTGTTCTTCAAGTTTTGAATTCAAAACTTTTACAGAAGCTTTTAGAACTGAAGTTCCTGGAATATCCTTTAATCTTTTATCATCAATATTAAATGTAAATAATGAAGGAACTGGCTGAATAACTTTATGTCCTAGTTCTTCTACCATTTGCCAAACTTTTGAATTACTTCCTGAAGCAACTAATAAATAATCTGCAGTAAATTCATTAGAATTCGTTTTTACTATAAATTTATCTTCGTTTTTTTCAATAGCATCAACTCTTGTGCTTGTTTTTAAAATAACTCCTGCATTTTTAGCACTTTCCAAAAAACAATCGATAATAGTTTGTGAAGAATTTGATGCTGGAAAAACCCGGTTATCATCTTCAATTTTTAAAGGAACACCTCTGTTTTCAAACCATTCCAAGGTATCACCTGTCATAAATTGATGAAAAGGTCCGCGAAGTTCTTTTTTGCCTCTTGGATAAAACTCAACCAATTCATTTGGTGTAAAACAAGCATGAGTTACATTGCAACGTCCGCCACCACTTACTTTTACTTTTTGCAAAACATTATTACTTCCTTCTAAAATAATTACTTCCAAATCAGGGTTTAATTCTGCTGCATTTATGGCAGCAAAAAAACCGGCTGCTCCACCTCCAATTATTATAAATTTTTTTTTCATTTTTTTCTTTTCATCAACCTGAATTTAGTTCAGGTACTAATACTATTGATAAATTAACTATGTGAGATTCTTAAACAAGTTCAGGGTAACGCACCTTTATAAAATTAAATCTTGATAAGGAATTACTGTTTCAAATCCTTTTTGTTTAAAATAATTAGGTGTTTCTTCATTTCCAGTTGCCAGTATAAAATCGCCTCCCCAGGCACCTAAACTTTTTGTTTGTCCGAAATAATCTGAAAACAGCAATTCTTGAACTGTTTTTAGTTGAATTGTTTTTGAAACAATTTGCTCGTGTTCAACTACTATTTTCTCAAAATCAGTTAAATTATTACAACTCAAAAATTCATCTGTTAAATTTGATATTTGTTTGATTTCTGAAGTAAGATTTCCTTTTAATTCTTTAAAACGCTGAATCCCTTCTCTGCTATTTTGCTTTTTATTTAAATACACAAAAAATAATTGCTCTTTAAATATTGGATTGAACTCTACTTTTTCTACAATTGGATTAATTCCATTTATTGTATATAAAATTGGCGTGTTATTTTGTGCGCAAGCAATATCGTATCCACTTCCACCAAAAGTTTTTTCTAATAATTTGTATGGGTTTACTTTTGCCCAATTTGCAATATTATTAATTAAAGTTGAAGAACTTCCCAATCCCCAATTTTTAGGAAAAGTCAAATTTGTTTTTATTGAAAATCCATTATTTAAATTTAAAAAAGAAGGATTTAATTTTTTAGCTTCAATTAGTATTTTATTTAAATTTTCAGCTAGTTTATCATTTCCTCCATCTTCTTCTGCTTCAAAAGTAGCACTCGCCAATCTAAGTTTTGGTAAATCAAAAATTGCTTCTAACCAACATTCACTTTCATTCGTAAAACTATTCCAAAGTAATTGTGATTCTTTAATTGGTTCAACTATTAAATCCTGGCCACAAGTTGTTGGAACAGCCAATGATTTTGAGCCTTCAAGAACAAAATATTCACCTGTAAGTAATAATTTTCCGTTGCTATAAAATTTTTTCATTATTTTTCCTGAACCAATTCATTATAAGCTTCAACTACAGCATTGTGAGTGATTGTTTTATGCTCAAAATAATCAATTAAAAATGCTTTTTCTTCTTCACTTGCGCCTAACTGTTTAATAATATTTGTTAAGTGCATTTTCATATGTCCTTTTTGAATTCCTGTTGTTGTTAATGCTCTTAAAGCAGCAAAATTTTGTGCCAATCCTGCTACAGCAATTATCTGCATTAATTCATTTGCCGAAGGACTTCCCAATAGTTTTAATGATAATTTTGATAATGGATGTAATGATGTTAATCCGCCAACAGTTCCCACAGCTAAAGGAATTTCAATCCAAAATCTGAAAATACCATTTTCTATTGATGCATTCGTTAAACTTTTATATTTTCCACTTCTTGAAGCGTATGCATGCGCACCAGCTTCAATAGCTCTAAAATCGTTTCCCGTTGCAATAACTACAGCATCAACACCATTCATAATTCCTTTATTATGTGTAACTGCTCTGTGTGGTTCAGCATTTGCAATTTGTATAGCTTGTACAAATTTTTGAGCTAATAGTTCGGAATTTTCAGCATATAAATCGTCTACATTACAACTTACTTCTGCTCTAACTAAACACTCAGGAACATAATTAGACAAAATACACATTACTATTTGTATATCGTCTTTTTCAAAATCCTTCGCAATAGCTTCCAAACAAGAATTTATAAAATTGGCACCCATACTATCAGACGTTTCAAAAGTAACGTGCAATTGATAATAGCTTTCTAATTCAACTGTTTTATCGCGTAATTCAATTTCTAAAATACCACCACCACGTTTGCGCATATTTTTGGTAATGTTTTCTGTAACTTTATAAAAACTGTCTTTTTTTAATGCAAAATAATTCTCAAGTTCTGTTTTATCACCTTCATACATAAAGTGTACTTGACCAATTTTAGTTGTAGAAATTACATTTGCTTTAAATCCGCCACGTGTACTCCAAAATTTAGCGACTAAAGATGCTGCCGCAACTACAGAGCTTTCTTCAATAGTCATTGGAATTACATATTCTTTTCCGTTTATTATAAAATTTGGGGCGATCCCAAAAGGTAAATAAAAATTAGAAATGGTATTTTCAATAAAATCATCATGCAAATCTTGCAATAAAGGATTTGAATTCCAATATTGCATTAATACTTGCTTTACTTTAGTATCATCATTGAAAAACGCTGATACTAACCAATTTAACTTTTCTAACTTATTAAACTTTGAAAATCCATCAACGGTTTTTTTCATTTTTTTAGAAATTTTTATAATGAGGCAAAGATAAATTAATAAAAATAAAATACTATCTATTCCATATTTTGTTGATTTAATGATATTATTCAGGTTTGTTTTATTAAATTTTCCTTAAACTTGTCAACTATTTAAATAGATCATAATTAATGAAGAAACTACTCATTTTATTTATAGCTATAACTTCCTTAGCAACTGCACAAAAACAAAATATCGCTATAGAAGAAATTTGGGATGGTACTTTTAGAACGGAGCGAATGAATTCTCTTAATTCTATGAATGGTGATTTTTATACCTTACAAAATTTCAATATAGAATCACAAAGCACAACAGTTGACAAATACAGTTATGCTACTTTAGAAAAAGTGGAAACTATTGTGGATAGTAAAAATTTAGCTGATTTAAAATATTTTGAAAGCTATTCGTTCAATAATAATGAAACAAAGTTAATTTTAGGTGTTGATGAAGAATCTATTTATCGTCGTTCAAGTTTAGGAATCTTTTACGTGTATGATATTGCTTCAAAATCCTTACAATTAATTGATGAAGAAAAAATACAAGAACCTACTTTTTCTCCAGACAGTAAAAAAATAGCGTATGCCAAAAACAATAATATTTTTATTAAAAATTTAGAAACTAATGTAGTTACACAAGTTTCTTTTGATGGGTTAAAAAATCATATTATCAATGGTATTTGCGACTGGGTTTATGAAGAAGAATTTGCTTTTGTAAGAGCTTTTGAATGGAGTGGCGATAGTAAAAATATAGCTTTTTTACGTTTTGATGAAACAGAAGTTCCAACATTCTCTATGGATATTGTAGGAAAAGAATTATATCCAACACAACAAGTATTTAAATATCCAAAAGCTGGTGAAAAAAATGCAGTGGTAACACTTCATATTTACAATGTAGAAGAAATTAATACTTCAAAAATTAATGTTGGGGAATACGAATATATTCCTAGAATAAAATGGACAAATGACTCAACTATTTTATGCGTGACTACTTTAAATCGTCATCAAAATAATTTGAATCTTTATTTTGTAAACGCTTTGGATTCTTCAACAAAAATAGTTTTGAATGAAACCGATAACGCATATATTGACATTCATGATAATTTAACTTTTTTAGAAGATAATAGCTTTATTTGGACTAGCGAAAAAGATGGTTTTAATCATATTTATCATTATGCTGAAAATGGCACACTAAAAAATCAAATTACGACTGGAAATTGGGAAGTTACTGACTTTTATGGTGTAAATGAAAATGCAAATACTGTTTATTACCAGTCGGTTGAAGATGGATCTATAAACAGAACTATTTACTCCATCAAATTAAACGGAAAAGATAAAAAACGTTTAACAAATGCTTCTGGAACTAACAGTGCTTCTTTTAGTAAAAATTCTGCTTATTTTATAAATACTTTTTCTGATGCCAATACTCCAACCACATACACACTTCATAATGGAAAAGGTGAACAATTAAAAGAAATTCTTACTAATAATGTGCTTTCTAAAAAATTAGAAGGTTATAATTTGGCTAAAAAAGAATTCTTCACACTTACAACTAAAGACGGAAAATTTAATGCGTGGATTTTAAAACCTACTAATTTTGATTCAAATAAAGAATATCCTTTGTTTATGACTCAATATTCTGGTCCAGGATCACAATCAGTTAGTAATAGTTGGAATGGCGCTAATGATTATTGGTTTCAACATTTAACTGATCAAGGTTATATTGTTGTGTGTGTAGACGGTAGAGGAACTGGTTTTAAAGGAGCTGATTTTAAAAAAGTTACTTATAAGGAATTAGGAAAATACGAGGTGGAAGATCAAATTGAATCGGCAAAAGAATTAGGAAAAAGATCGTATATAAACGAAAATGAAATTGGGATTTGGGGATGGAGTTATGGTGGTTTTATGTCTAGTAACTGTTTACTAAAAGGAAACGATGTATTTAAAATTGCAATTGCAGTTGCTCCTGTAACTAGCTGGCGTTTTTACGATTCTATTTATACTGAACGTTATATGCAAACTCCACAAGAAAATCCAAGTGGATATGATGAAAATTCTCCGTTAAACTTTGCAAAGTTATTAAAAGGAAAGTATTTATTAGTTCACGGAAGTGGAGATGATAATGTTCATGTACAAAACACAATGCGATTTTCAAATGCCTTAATTGAAGCAAATAAACCTTTTGATCACGCAATTTACCCAGACAGAACGCATGGAATTTATAGAGGCAAAAACACAAGGCTTCATCTTTATAATAAAATGACTAGTTTTATCAAAGAAAATTTAGGTAAAAAAGAAAACAAATTAGAATTATTAAAAAATTAAAAACTTGAAATTAACCAACTAATATTTTAAATTAATTTACTAATTATTATGACTGATAAACCAATAAAAACAGGACACCCAAAAGCACTCTATACGCTTTTTGCCACTGAAATGTGGGAACGATTTAGCTATTATGGAATGCGGGCTTTATTAACTTTATATCTTACTGCAGAATTAGCTAACGGCGGATTTGGGTTAAATAGAGAGCAATCTTTAGCGCTTTATGCTATTTTCACAGGTTTAGTTTACTTAACACCAATTCTGGGTGGTTGGGTTGCTGATAATTTCCTAGGAAAAAGAAAAACAGTTTACATTGGTGGATTGGTAATGGCTGTTGGTCAGTCTTTATTAGCTGCAAGTGCTTTTATGGCTCATTCATTAGATCCTGTAACCCGACTTTTCGTTTTTAACTTTGGTTTAGGTGTACTTATTATAGGTAATGGTTTTTTTAAACCAAATATCTCAACTATTGTAGGTGATTTTTACGATGATAATGATCCAAGAAAAGATTCAGCATTTAATATTTTCTATATGGGAATAAACCTTGGTGCAATCTTAGGCCCTTTTATTGCAGGTGCCTTAGGTGAAAATGTTTCTTGGGGCTATGGTTATTTAGCGGCAAGTATTGGTATGATAATAGGTGTTCTTTGGATGAAAACTAGAGAGCATACGTTACAACAAAAAGGTCTTCCACCAAATTCACCAGATGATAAATTTGTGTTAGACAGTAAAGACTGGAGAGATATTATTATCTATTCTATTGCATTGGTAATTGCAACTTTAATAATTATTTTTGTTTGGGGACTTTTACCAGATAATGTAGCTAGTATAATTACTTATATTGGTTTTGCAGTTGGAATTATTGGATTAGGATCTGTAATTTTCAAAGGTACAAACGGCTCTGCCGAATGGAGTAGAATGATTGTAATATTAGTACTAGCATTTTTTAATGTTGCTTTTTGGGCAGGATTTGAACAAGCTGGTGGAACAATGAATTTATTTGCAAAAGAAAATACGGATAGACTTATGTTTGGATGGGATGTACCAGCAACTTGGTTTCAAAATATAAACCCAATTGCAATCTTAATTTTTGCTCCTATTTTTTCAATAGCGCTTTAACATCTCCATAACCGCCACCAAGTGTGCTTTGGCAGCTAACTGAAATTTATACTCAGTGATCATAGGGCCACATGGGCTTCTTGCAACATTTTGGGTTTTCCACCATTCCATTCCATTACCCTAACGAAATGATTGCGTGCTTCGCGGTCCTTTTGGGATTCCACCCACGTGCAAGGTTTTTTATCGTCGCACCATGTACCGCAATTGGCGTAAATCCGATCATCGACAAACCATGCATCCTTATCCAGTTTCCAATCATGACTGTGCCCGAAAATAACAATATTGGTATCGCTTTTCTTGCACAGACGGTCGGCCAAGTTTCCCAGAAAACCGATTTCAGCAAACAAAGCCTTAAAGGCCACACCCGCTCCGTATGTTTCCTGCCATTGATCATACAGGGCTGAATATTTTTCTTTAACCTGTCCGGCGGTTACAAACTCGGCTTTTCCGTTTCTTTTAGGCATGCGTATCTTGGTGGTTTCTTTGAGAGAAGCCTCTTCCAGAACCGCCTCAAAGACACTTGCTGCAAGTCTCTGAGGTCCAAGGGTTTCCAACAGGTCATCGGCATACGTCCAGTAATGACGGTCCGAAGATCCTGTATCGCGGGCTTTGGTCGCAACCACCCGGCTGATAAAATACCCCAAAGGCAACCGGGTGCCGGGACTGTTTATGGCATCCGGTGCATTGAACATTGCATAGGCACTCCCGTGTTCGGCCCTCAGACGACTGCTACGATACACACTATTATAAAGGGCTGTACCGCCGAAAATCATTTCAGGAAAGTGTTTTTTAATTAATTCTCGGTTTACACCCATATCATGGTTGCCAGGTAAGTAGAGCACCGCGATTTTTTTGTTTTTAGCTAATTTTTTCAATGCGTTAACGATTTCCTTGTTGATTGGGGCCTTCACGATGGATTCTAGAGAAGGCGGCACCACGTCAACGGGATACACCCAGTCATCCAGCAAATCGCCGATGATAATGACTTCTTGAACGGTACTTGGGTCATTAATTTTGTTTAGAAATGCGGCAAATCGTTTTGCTTCATCAGGCCCAAGCCATTCGTAGGAATGTTTGCCCTTGGTCGCTTGAAATCCTTTGCCCGCGTTCATATGAAT
>SDWL01000365.1 GCA_004195315.1 Lutibacter sp. | reverse complement strand
AGATGTGTATAAGAGACAGCATTAAGTTGGGCAGAAGTAAAATCGAATTCATTTAACTTAGAACCACAGAAATTAATAGTTGCAACAATTTGTGATGATATTATTGAGAATTTTAAGCTTATTTCATCACAAAAAAATATTTCAATTGAACATACAATTGAGAAAGAACTTCATGTTTTTGCAGATGGTAATATGTTTGAAATAATTTTACGCAATTTGATTTCAAATGCCTTAAAATTCACAAATAATGGGGGCAAAATTAAAATATCTGCTAATAAAACTATTTCAGATGTAATTATTACAGTTTCAGACAATGGAATAGGAGTGAAACCAGAAGTTTTAAACGTACTCTTTGACATTACTAAAAAAATGACTACACCAGGAACAGAAAATGAAAAAGGAACCGGATTGGGTTTAATCCTTTGTAAAGATTTTGTTGAAAAACATAACGGAAAAATTTGGCTAAAAAGCGAAGTTGGCTCTGGCAGTGATTTTAAGTTTTCAATACCAAATTAAGAATCTTTTTTTTAAAGTTACAATATCAAAAAAGTAAAAACTATTTGTTAAATCAAGAAATTAATTTTTTTTATAAAAACATGTGCAGTTATGAGTGATATGAATAAACTTTACTTAATATTTTTTATTCTATTAATTGGGTTTGTGTTATCTGTTATGCTGACTACCTATATGTTATTTATTATCTAAAGTAAGGTTTCTGCGTTTTATCTACGCCATCAAATTATATAGCAAACTTCAAAATATTTATTTTTTTAAAGTAAATAAGTTCTATAGTTCAAAAGTTCAATTGAAAAAATACGGTTAGTTAAATAATAAAAATCAATAAATAAATTTAAATGAACAAAATCAAATTAACATCGCTTTTTATAATTACAGGTTTTTGTTTAAATACCATGTATGCGCAAATTAATGATCCCTCTGAAAAATGGGTTTTTGGATTAGGATTAAATATTGTACAAGATGATATTTCAGGAGTCAATTCCAAGGTAGCAAATAATTTTAGCACTCCCTTTATTTTAAGTGCAGAGTATTCATTAAATAATCATTTTAGTTTTAATGGAAGCTTGTCTTTTAATAAATATATAGCTGGAAAATCAGTGGATAGTCGTATTGTGCAAGAAGAAAATGAGGCCAATTATGTTGCTTTTGACTTAATTACAAAGTTTAATTTTTTAAATTTAAATAACAACAACTATAAGTTTGAACCCTATGTTTTTGGTGGGTTGGGTTATACCAATATTGGGAGTTATGTAGCTTTAAAAAATAATGATAACCAATTGCTAGAAATACCTGCTGTAGGTAGATTAACAATAAATACTGGTTTTGGTGCCAATTATTGGTTTTCAAAATCTTGGGGAATGAATGTTAACTTAATAGGGAAGTTTGGAATAGAATTAAAAGAATATGAATATGATTATGTGTCAAATCAAATGCAATTCTCTATTGGCCTCATATATTCAAGTGCAAAACTCAGCAAATGGCGGAGTAAAAGCATAGTTGAAAATAATGAGGTTCCCTTAGTAAACTAACATCACATAAAAAATTAGTAAAAAAATAAAGAGTGTTCAACTAAATAAAAAGATAATCAGTATGAAAACAATTCAAATGATTTTTAATATGAAAAAAGTTCAACAAGTATTACGTGTTTTATTAATTTTATTTATCAGTTTAGTATCATTAGTGTTGGTGAGTTTTGTAATGTTTCCTTAATATAAAACGATAAAAAATTAATAAACCATAATGACAAAATTAATTTTAGAGGAAGAAACATATAAAGTAATTGGTGCTTGTATAAAAGTGCATAAGAAACTAGGTAATGGATTTACGGAAGGTGTATACCGAGAAGCCATAATAAAAGAATTATCAAAAGCTGAAATTCCATTTGAACAGGAGAAAAAGTTACCTATTTTTTATGAAGGAAGCGAGTTGGATCACTATTTTATAGCCGATTTATTATGTTTTGATAAAATTATAGTAGAAATTAAAGCAATTAGTTTTCTAAATGAAAACGTAAAGCATCAAGCACTTAATTATTTAAAGTCGACCAAACTTGAAGTTGGACTCTTAATAAATTTTGGAGAAAATATTTTAACCTGGAAACGCTTCATCAACACATCATCATCAATAACACTTTAAAATTAGACCCCTGAATTAAGTAGTATCCGTGAAATTAGTTGAATTATCCGTGCCATTAAATTTAAAATTATCTGTGAAATCATTGTCATTAAAAATAGACATAATCTCTCTTAAACGATTGGTTACTGAAGGTGTGTTATTTTCATTGCAAAAAGCTGTCTCTTATACACATCT
>SDWL01000364.1 GCA_004195315.1 Lutibacter sp. | reverse complement strand
ATATTATTTTTGATATATTATATGTAGAAATTTTGTGGTATTTTCTTTAACTTAAACTTAGTTCCGCTTCACATACTTAAATTTATAATTAACATAATGAGATTCTGAAATAAAAAAGGCTGAAATTTAAATTTCAGCCTTTTTTATTATTTATTTAACAACATAAAATCTGTTAGAACCATCGTTGCCAATGCTTCTACAATTGGCACAGCGCGAGGAACGACACAAGGATCGTGTCGGCCTTTACCAATCATTTCAACTATGTTACCATCTTTATCTATTGTTTGTTGCGCCTGCATTATAGTTGCAACAGGTTTAAACGCAACTCTAAAATAAATATCCATTCCGTTACTTATTCCTCCTTGAATTCCACCTGAAAGATTTGTTTTTGTTGTTCCATCTGCATTAAAAATATCATTATGTTCGCTACCTTTCATTTTAGCGCCACAAAATCCACTCCCATATTCAAAACCTTTTACAGCGTTTATAGATAACATTGCTTTACCTAATTGCGCATGTAATTTATCAAAAATTGGCTCTCCTAAACCAATAGGTACATTTTGAATAACACAAGTAACTGTACCTCCAATGGTATCTCCCTCTTTTTTAATTTCCTCAATACGAGCAATCATTTTTTTAGCTGAAGCATCATCTGGACAACGAACAATGTTACTTTCCGTTTTACCAAAATCAACATCTTGATAAGGTTTTTCCATAAAAATATCACCTACTGAAGAAGTAAATGCATTAATTTTTATGGAAGGAATTATTTGTTTAGCAACTGCCCCGCAAACAACCCAATTGGCTGTTTCACGTGCTGAAGTTCTTCCACCTCCACGGTAATCTCTACTTCCATATTTTTTATCATAGGTATAATCGGCATGTGAAGGCCTGTAAGCATCTTTTATATGAGAATAATCATTAGAACGTTGATGTACGTTTTCAATAATAAACCCAATAGAAGCACCAGTTGTTTTTCCTTCAAAAATACCTGATAGAAAACGAACTTCATCAGGTTCTTTTCGCTGAGTTACAATTTTAGACTGACCAGGTTTTCTTCTATCCATATCTTTTTGAATAGCTTCAAGATTAAGGTCAACACCAGCAGGACAACCATCAATAACACCTCCAATTGCTTCACCATGCGATTCTCCAAAAGTAGTTAAAGTATATATTTTTCCGAATGAATTAGCCATATAAATGATTTAAGCACAAATGTAAAAAAAGAATTTAACAGAAGGTTTATATATTCCTTGAAATAAATTTAGAAAAACCACAGTTTTATTGCCATAATAATAACCATAACAATTAAAAATTTCCTTACCAAACCATCCCCCTTATTCACTGACCATCTACTTGCTAACCAACCTCCAACAGAGTTCCCTATCGCCAATGTTAAACCCATTTTCCAATTAATTTTATCATAATATGCAAATATTGCTACTGAAGCTATTATATATATTAACACAACAGTTACTTTAACTGCATTACTTTTTACTAATGATAAATTATTTACAGAAGATAATATTAATAATATGATAAAACCTACACCTGCCTGAATAAAACCACCATAAATACCAACAAAAAAGAAAAGAAATATACTAAGCCATAAATATTTTCCAGATGTTCTTTCAACAGCGCTTAAAAGGGTTTCTTTAGGTTTAAAAACCATATAAAAAACTATAACAACCATTATGATTGCAAGAATTTTATTAAAAGTTTCCCCTTTTATATCAACAGCTATTTGAGCACCAATTAATGAACCTATTAAAGCAGAAATACCAACATAAATACTAAATGGAAATGTAATTACCCCTTTACTTTTAAAACCTGCAGTTGTGAAAATATTTTGAAACATTATAGCAATCCTATTGGTACCATTAGCAATATTTGGTGGTAATCCAAGGAAAATAAGAATTGGCAAAGTTAATAAAGACCCACCTCCTGCCAGTGTATTTATAATTCCAGCTATAAAACCAATTAAAATTAAACCTCCTGTTTCTAAAATTGAATCCATATAATAAATTGAAAATCAAATGTACTTTAAAATATATTAAAATTATTCAAAAAAAAAGCGTGAAAAAGTTTTAGCAAAACAAAAAAGGGTTTTATATTTGCCCTCGCTAAAGGAGAAATGGCAGAGTGGTCGAATGCGGCAGTCTTGAAAACTGTTGAGGGTCACACCTCCGGGGGTTCGAATCCCTCTTTCTCCGCAAAAAACCCTGTAAATCATTGATTTACAGGGTTTTATTTTTTAAGGTGTTATATTGGGTGTTGTTTTAGGCTTTTTTAAAAGGATCTTTAACGGATCAAGGGATCAAGGGGATCAAGTCCAAAAGTTGTGGGATTTTAAATTAGGTAAAAATATTTGTTAGTCTAAAGAGAAAGAACTCTACATTTCTAACACCTCTAAATTGTGATCTAAAAGCTTTGATTTTA
>SDWL01000363.1 GCA_004195315.1 Lutibacter sp. | reverse complement strand
AGATGTGTATAAGAGACAGAACTAGTTTAATTAATATTCAAATTTCATCTGAAACGAGAGAACTATTACCAGAATTTGATAGTATTTTAAAAGTAAGTTTACAAAATTTACCAACATTACAACCCGCAATAAAAAGAGACATGCCTGTTACAACGGAGTTTACATTGCCAATTATTTTGAAGAATTAATTACGCATTCAACATTTTCCATAAGGCATCTTTCAATTCAATTAATCCTTGCTGTGCAACTGATGAAATGAAAAGTGTTTCAATACCTTTAGGTAATTCTTTTTTAATTTCTTCTTTTAACTCATCATCCAACATATCAGTTTTAGAAATAGCTAATAATCTACTTTTATCTAATAATTCAGGATTGTGTTGTTTAAGTTCGTTCAATAATATGTCATATTCTTTTTGAATATTATCAGAATCGGCAGGTATTAAAAATAATAAAAGAGAATTTCTTTCTATGTGACGTAAGAACCTAATACCTAAACCTTTACCTTCGGCAGCTCCTTCAATAATACCTGGAATATCAGCCATTACAAAGGTTTGGTAATCTCTATATTGAACAATTCCTAAATTAGGTTTTAAGGTAGTAAATGCATAATCTGCAATTTTTGGTTTTGCAGCAGTAAGCACAGAAAGGAGTGTAGATTTTCCGGCATTCGGAAACCCAACCAAACCAACATCAGCTAATAATTTTAATTCTAACTGAAACCATGACTCTTTACCATCAATACCAGGCTGAGCGTATCGTGGTGTTTGGTTTGTTGAAGACCTAAAATTCCAGTTTCCAAGTCCACCCATTCCACCATCTAGTAAAATTTGTTCTGGATTTTCTGTTGTAATTTCAAAAACTACTTCATTAGATTCAATATCTCTAACAATAGTACCTAATGGAACATTGATATAAACGTCGGAGCCATCTTTTCCTGTACTACGTGATTTACCACCATGACCGCCATGTTCAGCTCTAAAGTGTTTGTTGAATTTTAAATGAAAGAGAGTCCATAAATTTGGGTCAGCTCGCATAATTATATGGCCACCTCGTCCTCCATCACCTCCATCTGGTCCGCCTTTGGTAATGTACTTTTCTCTATGTAAATGTACAGATCCACCGCCACCTTTTCCAGAGCTAGCATATACTTTTGTGTAATCAACAAAATTTCCTTCGGTCATTTTTATAATTTTTCGAAAACGTCACTTAAACGTTTAGTAATGTCACTAATATCTCCAACACCATTCACTCCAAAATATTTATTTTGTGCTTGGTAATAATCTTTTAAAATTGCAGTTTTTGTATAGTATTCGTTAAAACGGTTTAGAATTTTATTTTCATCCTGATCATCACTTCTTCCACTAGTTTTACCACGCTCTAACAATCTAGCAATTAATATACTTGTTGGAACTTCTATAGTTATCATTCCTCCAATTGTTTCTCCTTTTGCATCTAAAAATTCATCAAGCGCAACTGCTTGAGCTTTTGTACGTGGAAAACCATCAAAAATTATTCCTTTATCATTTGGAACTTTTTTAACTACAGATTTCAACATTTTAATGGTTACATTGTCTGGTACGAGGCTTCCTTTATCAATAAAAGATTTTGCCAGTATTCCTAATTTAGTTCCTCTTTTTATATGTGATCTAAAAACATCTCCCGTTGAAATATGAACAAGATTATAACTCTCTTTAAGTAAGTCAGCTTGTGTTCCTTTACCAACACCTGGAGGTCCAAAAAGTAAAATGTTTTTAACAGTTGGTTTTGCTGTAAGTTGGTATATATTGGCAAGATTTCGCCCTAAACCATCATAGTCTAAGCCATATCCTACAATAAATTCATCGGGTATCGGAATACCAATATAATCTATTGGTAATTCTTTTTTAAATACATCAGGTTTAAAAAATAACGTTGCTATTTTAAGTTGTTTTAATTTTTTATCTCGGAAGATGTCATAAATTTCTTGAAGTGTGTTTCCTGTATCAATAATGTCTTCTAAGATAACAACAGTTCTTCCTTCCAAATCTTCGTTGAGACCTACAAGCTGTTTTATTTTTCCTGTAGAAGACGTTCCTTCATAAGAGGCTAATTTTACAAATGAAACTTCACAGTTAAATTTATATTTACGAACAAAATCGGCTACAAACATAAATGAACCATTCAAGATGCCTATAAAAATAGGTGTTTCTTTTTTACAATCTTTAGCAACTTGTTTAACCAGTTTTGTTACTGCCTCAGCAATTTTGTCCTTATGAATGTACTTTTTAAAATGTTTATCGTGTAGTTTTATTATACCCATTGTTCAGCTTTTTACAAATTTAGTAATCAAAATATAATCTGTCTCTTATACACATCT
>SDWL01000362.1 GCA_004195315.1 Lutibacter sp. | reverse complement strand
AGATGTGTATAAGAGACAGGTTTGTACGGTTTCAACATATGAGTTTCAACCATAACACCCAAAGTGTTGAATAATGCAGCATATCCGCTTGAGTACCGTGGAGAATCCAAAAATTGACTAAAACCAGCATCAGGAGTAGTTCTCCATACGTTTACATAAGGAGTAATAATAATATCCTTTTTAAGTAATGAAGCTTCTATACTAGGTCGCATTACATTTTCGATAAAATTACCCAAATCATTGCCTAATTTGTTATGTTGTGTAAATAAATGTGAGATAGCATATTGATAATCTGCACCATTACTAACATGATTTTCAATAAAAACATCTGGATTTATTAAATGAAAAATTTGTGCAAAAGCTTTGGTGTTTTTTGTATCAGCTTTTATAAAATCTCTATTTAAATCGAAATTTCTGGAATTGCCTCTAAAACCATATTCTTTTGGGCCATTTTGATTAGCTCTTGTGGTACTATTTCTGTTTAAAGCACCTCCAATATTGTAAACAGGAATTATAGCTACTATGGTGTTTTCTAATTGTTTTATTTTGTTGGGGTTTTTAACGATGTCTCTAAGTAACATCATTGAAGCATCAATACCATCAGGTTCTCCAGGATGAATACCATTATTAATTAATACAACATTTTTTGATTCTCTAATTTCCTTAAAGTCGAATTTTTTAGAACTATCATAAATAATTAAGTGTAGCGGAAAACCGCTGTCAGTTATTCCCATTTCAAAAATTGAAATTTCCGGATATGTTTTTGCTAAATTTTCATAATAGTCAATAATTTCAAAATAAGTAGAAGTCTCTGTTCCATTTGTTTTTTCGAATGGAATTCTTAAATCAGTATTTAAATTTTGAGAATTAATTGTGAAAAATGAACATAATAGAAGTAAAATGGTAAGATTTTTAACCATAAAGTTTATTTTTTTGTTACACTTTTTGGTACAAAACCTTCAACATTTCCACCATTTCGTAAAATATCACGTACAATGCTAGAACTTATAAATGAAGTATCAGCTGAGGTTAATAAAAATACAGTTTCAATAGTTGACATTTTTCTGTTTGCTTGAGCAATGGCTTTTTCAAATTCAAAATCAGCAGGATTCCTTAAGCCTCTTAAAATAAAGTCAACATCTAACTTTTTGCAAATATCAATAGTCAATCCGGTATATGTTTCAACTTTTATTTTAGGTTCATTTACATAATTTTCTTTGATGAATTTTATACGTTCTTCAAGCGTAAACATATATTTTTTATCGGCATTAATACCAATGGCAATTATAATTTCATCAAATAAGGGTAAGGCTCTATTAATAATATCAACATGGCCTAAAGTAATTGGATCAAATGATCCTGGAAAAATTGCTCTTCTCATAATTAAACATTTAAAGCCATTTCTATGGCGTTATGAAAAAGTTCTTCTAAATTAATACCTGCTGCTTTGGCTTGTTGGGGAATTAAACTTGCATCTGTTAAGCCGGGGACAGTATTTATTTCTAAAAAATAAGGTTCATTATTAACTAAAATATATTCTGCTCGTGAAATACCACTCATATTTAATGTTTTATAAACTTGAGTTGCTACTTTTTCTAATTCTTGATGGATTTCATCAGAAATTCTTGCAGGAGTAATTTCTTCGGATTTTCCTAAATATTTGGCCTCGTAATCAAAAAATTCATTTTCAGTTACAATTTCGGTCATTGGTAACACTTTAATTTTTCCATCATATTCAATTACTCCAATAGAAATTTCTGGGCCATCTAAAAATTCTTCAATTAAAATTTGAGAATCTTCTTTAAATGCTTTTTCAATAGCAGGTATCATTTCTTCTATGGTTTTAGCTTTTGAAATTCCAAAACTAGAGCCTGCATTGTTTGGTTTTACAAAACAAGGTAAGCCAACTTTAGCAACTATCTCATCTACCTTAATTTCATCACCTTTATCAATATAAAAGGAAGTTGCAGTTTTAATTCCAAATTGTTTTACAACACTTAAACTGTCACGCTTGTTAAAAGTTAAAGCCATTTGATAAAAAGGAGCAGAAGTGTGTTTTAATCCAATCAATTCAAAATAAGCCAAAATAGTTCCATCTTCACCAGGATGCCCATGTATTGCATTGAAAACACAATCAAAAGTTATTTTTTTACCATTAATTTCAGTTGTAAAATCGTGTCTGTTTATAGGGAAATCTTGATTGTCATCATCAACAAGTACCCATTTATTTTTAAGAATATGAACTTTATAAGTGTTGTATTTTTCTTTTGAAATGTTTTTATAAACTACAGCACCACTCTTCAATGAAATCTCAACTTCAGAAGAATAACCACCCATTATTCTGTCTCTTATACACATCT
>SDWL01000032.1 GCA_004195315.1 Lutibacter sp. | reverse complement strand
AGATGTGTATAAGAGACAGATTAAATATTTTGCAACCACATTGAGTATCATAAACGCCTAGATTTAGCTGTCTTGAAATAAAAGTAGCAATAATGCGTCCTATTAAAAAACGATAACCTTTTCTTTGAATATTAGTATCTATTTTTTTAATTCTTGACCCAAAAGCGAAAATTGTTTCGTCTTTAACTAATTCACTAATTTCATAACACTCTTCTAAAGTAGTTGCTAAATCGGCATCTAAATAAGCAATTTTCTCATGTTTAAAATGTGTATTGCAATGTATAAAACCATATCTAACGGCTTCAGCTTTACCAACATTTTTTTTGGTTGAAATTGCTTCAACATTATCTGGGAAGTTTGCTTTAATTTCGTTTAAAACACCAATGGTATTATCACTTGAGCCATCGTTAACATAGCATAGTAAAACATTTTTATTTAGTTTTAGAAAGTTAAACATACGTTCTTTATCTAACCTTTTTTCTTCATTAAAGCAGGGTATAACAATACATAACTCAAATAGTTCGGTCATTATTTTTTTGATAGTTTTAGGATTTCTTCAGCAGCTTTAAAAGGTGTTGTTTTTAAATTTTTTATGTCTGCTGAGTATTTTTTTAAACCTTCTTTTACTTTCTTTTTATTGTAAAAATCGGTCATTAGTTGTTGGTTAATAGTTTCTAATAACCAATATTTATTTTGCTCATTTCTATGTTTTTCAAAAAAACAATTTGTTTTTGTTAATTTGAAATAATCGTCAATTATTTGATAAATATTTTCAATTCCTTCATTATAAAAGGCACTACACGTTGTTACTTGTGGCTGCCAGTTACTTTCTTTTGGTGGATACAAATGTAAAGCTTTTGAAAATTCCATTTTTGCTAAATTTGCATTTTTAATATTGTCCTTATCAGCTTTATTAATTACAATTGCATCAGCCATTTCAATAATACCTCGTTTTATTCCTTGTAGTTCATCACCTGCGCCTGCAAGTTTCAACAATAAAAAGAAATCCACCATGGAGTGTACAGCAGTTTCACTTTGGCCCACTCCAACAGTTTCAATAAAAATGGTATCAAAACCTGCAGCTTCACATAATATAATAGCTTCACGAGTTTTTTGAGCAACTCCACCTAAACTTTTCCCACTTGGTGAAGGACGAATGTAAGCATTTGGGTCATTTACTAATTCTTCCATTCGGGTTTTATCACCCAAAATACTTCCTTTGTTAATAGAGCTGCTTGGATCAATTGCCAATACAGCAACTTTATTACCTTTCTTCGTGAAATATTTTCCAAAGGCTTCAATAAAAGTACTTTTACCAACTCCTGGAACACCAGTAATACCTATCCGAATAGAATTATTTGCATATGGTAAACATTGTTCTAAAATAGCAGTTGCTTTTGCTTTATGTTTTGGATTTGTGCTTTCAACCAATGTAATGGCTCTACTTAAATAAGAAATATTTCTTTTTAAAATATTTTTAACAAATTCTTTTTCAGTAGGTTGTTTGCTTCTTTGTAGTTTTATATTCTTAATAGAATTATCACTAGTAGTTGTAGGTTGTTTAATTCCTTCAATTTCTTGTAAAGTAGATTCTAATGATTCTTTTTTAGACATATAACAACTTCAATAATTGTTGTAAATTTAAAATATTTATTTTGATAAAAATGCAACACTTAAAATAATGTTTCGTCTTTGTAAATAGAAGTTACCAACTGAATGAGTAAAACTGTTTTTTTAAACAATAAAATTGTTGAAGATTGTAAGCAAAACAATGCAAAAGCTCAAATGCAATTGTATGATATGTATTGTGAAGCAATGTTCATTATTGCACAGAGATATGTTAAAAATAGCTTTGTTGCGGAAGATATGATGCAAGATGCATTTATAAAAGTTTTTAAAAACATTCAAAATTTTAAGGGTGAAGTTACTATTGGCGCCTGGATTAAAAAAATTGTGATTAATCAGTGCATTGATTATTTGAAAAAGAAAAAGATTGAGTTGGTTTCTATTGAAGAAAAGGAGCTTACAATTGCAGATAATGATGATTGGACTGTAAATGAAGAAGTTAATATTGATATAGTAACTTCAGCTATTAACAGTTTGCCTGAAAAATACAAAGTGGTTTTAAACTTGTATTTAATTGAAGGTTTTGATCATCAGGAAATCGCAAAAGTTTTAAACATTACTGAGGTTACTTCTAGATCACAGTTAATGCGTGGTAAAGACAAATTAAAAGGTCAATTAAAACAATATAATTATGCCTAAAGATTTAAGAAAATTATTAAAAAATGAACCAATGCAAACCGCTAGACTTTCAAAAAAGCACAGAACTAACTTTGAATCAAAGTTGCAAAAAGAAATGTATAGTACAAAAAAGAGTAATAGTCAGTTTTTAAGAATTGCAGCTTCATTTTTAGTTGTTGTAGGTTTAGGCTCATCAATCTTTTATTTTTCAAATAAAACAGTTCAAAATACTATTGAAACTGCTAAAATTGAGAGTTTAGGAAGTATTTCTCCTGAATTAAGGAATATTGAAAATTATTATTTGACAAGTATAAATACTGAAATTTCAAACCTTCAAGAAAATCCAGAAAATAAGGAATTATTAGATGGTTATTTAGAAAAAATAGGAGAATTAACCAGTGAATATAAATTACTTACTGTTGAACTGAATAATGAAGGATTGAATGAAAAAACCATTAATGCTTTAATTGATAATTTGCAACTACGTTTAAAATTATTGTACCAATTAAAAGAGCAATTAAACGAATTAAAAAAACTTAACATTACACAAAATGAAAACAAACAAGTATAAAATAGTTAGTTTATTATTACTGTTAGCAGTAAACGTTCAAGCACAAAAATTTGACAAAAAAATAACTGAAAGTTTTAAAGTCAATTCTGATGTTACTATTGAAATTAACGCTGCTCATACTGATGTTGATATAGAAACTTGGAATAGAAATGAAGTTTCAATCGAAGCAGTAATTGAAGTTGAAGGAGTTTCTAAAAAAGAAGCAGAGAAAATATTTAAAAATTGGAAATTTGAAACTTTAGCAAATAAAAGTAAAGTTGAAATAAATTCAATGTCTGATAATTCTATTTTTGAGTTTGATGGAGATTTTGATTTTGATTTTCCTGAAATGAATATTGAAATTTCTCATTTTGAAATGCCAGATATAGATTTTCCTGACTTTGAATTTCCCCATTTTGAAATTCCTGAAATGCCAGCAATTGATATTGAAATTGAAGATTTTGATTATGAAGCTTATAAAAAGGACTCATCTTATTTGAAAGGTTATAAAATGAAGGTTGCTGAGCAAGTTGAGAAATTTAAAAATAGTGATTGGAAAAAAAGACATGATTCAGTTATAAACTCTGATGATTATAAAAAGAAGATGGAGGAGTTAAAAAAAACAACAAAAGAAATAACTATAGAAATGAAAGAGCTTAGGAATTCTAAAGAATTTAAGCATACTATGGAAGAAGCAAAACGAATAGGTGAAGAAGTTAGAAGAGAAATGCTTGAGAATAAATCTGAGTTTAAAGAGCAAATGCAAGAAGCCAAGGAAGCAAGTAAAATGGCAATGGAATTAATTAAGAAAATGAAAGAAGAAGGAAAGTTTGACTCTATTCGAAATAGAAGCGAAAATGTTTATTTTAATTTTAGTAATGATAAAAATTCAAAAATTAAAATAAAAAAACACATAAAAATTAAAGTTCCTAAAAATGCCACTTTTGATTTAAATGTGAGACACGGTAAGATAAATGTCCCAAATTCTAATACTAAAATGTCAGCTAATATATCTTATGGAAATTTTATTGGTGGTATTATTGAAGGAGCGAAAAATGAATTAAAATTTTCTAACTCTCCAGTTGTTATACAAACAATCAACTCAGGAAATATATCACTAAAAAATGTCCCAAACGCTACGTTTGGGATATTTTCTAATGCAAATTTATTTGCAAATTCATCCGATGTAGTGATTGAAATGGTAGGTAAGGATGTTGCATTAAGTCAAAAGTTTGGTTCGTTAGATGTTTTAGAAATTGACAAAGGATTTAATAATTTGAATGTAATTTTAGAGTATGCAAAAGCTGCGCTACCCTTTGAAAAATTAATATCTAATTTTGAAATTGATACTAAAAAATGTAAGATTAATAGAAATGTTAATACACCAGATTCTTTAAAGAATAGATTTTTAAAGGTTTTAAATAAGTACGATACAAGTTTTAATGGAGAAATAGCTTCTGGTATTAAAACTTCAAATTTCATTAATTTAAAAGGAAATTATAGCACAATACATATTAATTGATAACCTAAAGTAATAATAAGCGCGCATTAGGCACTAATATATTAAATATTTCTTCATTTTAAATACTTCAAAATCCATTGTAGTATAAATTTTTCCGTTAGGGATTTGTTTTTATCTTTACAACTTCAAAAACAAGCAGCAATTAATGGAACTATACAAAACAAATCAGCTAAAAATATACAATTCTTTAAGTAAGTCTAAAGAAATTTTCAAACCAGTTCTTGAAGGAAATGTTGGAATGTACGTTTGTGGACCTACAGTATACAGCAATGTTCATTTAGGAAATGTAAGAACCTTTATGTCATTCGATTTGATTTTCCGTTATTTAAAGCACTTAGGATACAAAGTACGTTACGTTAGAAATATAACTGATGCAGGTCATTTAACTGACGATGATTCAGAGGATAAAATATCTTCAAAAGCACGTTTAGAAAAATTGGAACCAATGGAAGTTGTTCAGCGTTATACTGTTGATTTTCATAATACATTACAAAGTATTAATAATTTACCACCAAGTATAGAGCCAACAGCAACCGGCCATATTGTTGAACAAATTGAAATTATAAAAGACATTTTAGCCAAAGGAATGGCTTATGAAGTAGATGGTTCGGTTTATTTTGATGTGTTAAAATACAATGAAACTGAACATTATGGAATTCTTTCAGGAAGAAAAATTGAAGATTCTATTGAAAATACACGTGTGTTAGACGGTCAATCTGAAAAGAAAAATCCACAAGATTTTGCACTTTGGAAAAAAGCAGATGAAAGCCACATTATGCGTTGGCCTTCACCTTGGAGTATAGGTTTTCCGGGTTGGCACTTGGAATGTAGTGCGATGAGTACCAAATACTTAGGGAAAACATTTGATATTCACGGTGGCGGTATGGATTTGAAATTTCCTCATCATGAATGTGAAATAGCACAATCTAAAGTAAATAATCATGTAGATCCAGTAAATTATTGGATGCACGCGAATATGCTGATTTTGAATGGTCAAAAAATGTCAAAATCAACGGGAAATTATATTTTACCAAATGAAATATTTTCTGGTGAAAACAACATTTTAAGTAAGCCTTTTTCGCCAAGTGCAACTCGATTTTTTATGTTGCAAGCAAATTACAGGAGTATTTTAGATTTTACAAGTGCAGGTTTAGAAGCTTCAGAAAAAGGATATTTAAAATTAATTGAAGCGATTCATAAATTAAATAAAATTGAAGTTGCTTCAACCTCAACAATTGATATTAAAAATTGGAAGCAAAAATGTTATGATGCAATGAATGACGATTTTAATAGTCCTGTTTTAATTGCACAATTATTTGAAGCGGTTAAATATGTGAACTTATTAATTGAGAAAAAAGAAACGTTAACTGCTGAAGATTTAAAAGAACTTAAATCATTAATAAATACATTTGTTTTTGATGTTTTAGGGTTGCAAAATGAAGTAAAACAAGACAGTTCAGATAAAATAAATGGAGTAGTTGATATGCTGATTAAAATGCGAAAAGATGCACGCGAAAACAAAGATTGGGCATTGTCTGATAAAATCAGAGATGAACTGGCTGAGCTTGGTATTCATTTAAAAGATGGAAAAGAAGGAACTACATTTTCAGTTAATTAATTTTGAAAGGTTTTACTAAAATATTGGCAATTCCTTTTATTTGGTTGGTTCGGTTTTATCAAGCGGCAATTTCGCCATATACACCTTCAAGTTGTAGATACGCTCCAACGTGTTCAAGTTATACTTTAGAAGCACTTCAAAAACATGGATTTTTTAAAGGTGGTAAATTGGCAATTAAACGTATTGGAAGTTGTCATCCTTGGGGAGGAAGTGGTTACGATCCTGTTCCAGAAAATGACGAAAAACCACAAGTTTAATGGAAAATTAAAAAATATAATAATTTTAAATATTAACGTAAATTTAGTTTTTTTTAAAATTGAATAAATAAATTAGCAATTCAACAACTAAACAATAAAACAATGATGATGCTTCAAATAGACTGGGATCCTTCACCAATATTATTTAAATTAGGACCTGTTGCCATACGGTATTACAGTTTAATGTTTGTAATAGCTTTTATGCTAGGGTTACATTTAATGAAAAAGATATTTATTAGTGAAAAAATACCCTTAGAAAAATTAGATTCATTATTTATATATTCAGTAGTATCAATATTAATAGGAGCAAGGCTAGGACATTTTTTATTTTACGACCCACAGTTTTTAATTGAAAAACCTTTAGAAGTACTACTGCCTGTACGTTTTTCTCCAAAATTTGAATTTACTGGTTTTGCTGGTTTAGCAAGTCACGGAGCTGCCATAGGTGTTATTATAGCGATGTATTTATTTAGTAAAAAAGTACTTAAAAAACCAATATTATTTATTTTAGATAGAATTGTTGTTCCAGTTGCAATTGGCGGAATGTTTGTTAGATTAGGAAATTTAATGAATTCTGAAATTATTGGTAAAGCTACAAATTCTGATTATGGTTTTGTTTTTAAAAAATTAGGAGAAGATTTCCCACGTCATCCTGCTCAATTATACGAAGCAATTAGCTATTTAATAATTTTTGTAATTCTTTGGTTTGTATATTGGAAAACGACAAAAAAGGAAAAATCAGGTTACATTTTTGGGTTGTTTTTTGTGTTACTTTGGTCAGCTAGATTTTTGGTTGAATTCTTTAAAGAAGCACAAGTTGATGAACGTACTAGTTGGGCGTTAAACACAGGACAATGGTTAAGTATTCCACTTGTTTTAGTTGGTTTATATTTTATGTTTCGTAAAACAAAAGCTTAAATTTAAAAGTGTTAGAGGTATATTTTGATAATAAAGTATTTGAAAAAGTTGATTTTTCTGTTGAAAAATTGGCTAGAGCAGAATATGACAGTTGTACTTTTATAGATTGTATGTTTTCTAACGTTAATTTATCAAATTATACTTTTATAGCTTGTGAATTTGATGAGTGTAATTTAAGTTTATCAAAAGTTAAAAACACAGCATTCAAAGATGTAAATTTTAAAAAATGTAAATTATTAGGTATTCATTTTCATGAATGTGATGAGTTTTTACTGACATTAAATTTTGAAGAGTGCGATTTAATTTTAGCATCTTTTTATAAGTTAAAACTAAAAAACATAAAATTTACTAACTGTAAGTTAACAGAAGTTGATTTTACAGAAACCAATTTAATAAATTCAGTATTTAATAATTGTGATTTAAAAGGAGCGATTTTTGATAACACACTTTTAGAAAAAGCTGATTTAAGAAGTTCTTATAATTACTCAATTAACCCTGAAATAAATAGAATTAAAAAAGCCAAATTTTCACTTCAAGGGCTTCCGGGTCTACTTAGTAAGTATAATATTGATGTAGAGATATAAAAATTATTTAAAAAAAGAGGCTTTTAAAAAAAGCTTCTTTTTTTATCCTTTAATTTGATTTCTTTTAAATTCTTCAAACTTACTTTCTTTATTTTTTGGCCAGCTGTTGTTACTTAAATCAACATCCGCAGTTTCTTCATCAGGATCAATAGTAATTTTTGTAATTGCTTGGCTTGAAGGAAAAACCTTTGTGACTTCTTTATCATTAAGTCTCCAAATTTCAGCAGGATAGTGCTTTCGTTCTTTAGTTCCATCTTCATATTCAAATTCAACAATAATTGGCATTACTAAATCACCAGGTTTATCAAAAACTAATTCGTAAAAATATTTTGGCGCTTTTAATGTTAATTTTTCCTCATCAGTAAAGTTTTCTTTAATATAATCATTCAATAAATTATAGTCTTCAGCTTTTTTGCTTTTTAAATTATCTGTAAATTCATTACTGTCTTCAGAAACTAAATATAAAGAAGGAGGTAATTGATCAATTGTAATACCATAAGCTTTTGCCATATTTTTGGCTCTTACAGTTGGTTTGTCAGTTACATAATATTTTTTCACTTCTTTTATACCAATATCATTACTTCCTGTGGTATAAAACCAGCCTCTCCAAAACCAATCTAAATCCATTGCAGAAGCATCTTCCATAGTTCTAAAAAAATCTGCAGGAGTAGGGTGTTTAAAAGCCCAACGTTTAGCGTAAGTTTTAAAAGCATAGTCAAATAATTCAGGACCCATAATTGTATGTCTTAGTATCCATAAACCAGCTGCAGGTTTTGCGTAGGCGTTAGCTCCAAAATTATAAAGATGGTCACCTTGTGTCATTATTGGTACTAATTTAGATTGATCTCCACTCATATAACCTACAATATTTTTTGGTAATCCTCTATTCAAAGGATAGTTCTCTTCATATTCCATTTGTGCTAATATTTGCACAAAAGAATTTAAACCTTCATCCATCCAAGTCCATTGACGTTCATCGGAATTAATAATCATAGGGAAAAAGTTATGTCCAACTTCATGAATAGTCACACCAATCATTCTATATTTAGTACGATCACTATAGGTTCCGTCAGGGTTTGGTCTTCCAGGATTAAAACAAATTTGAGGATATTCCATACCCATTTGTCCATCAACGGATATTGCTTTATGGTAAGGGTAGTCTATAGTATGTTTTGAATAGGTTATTAAAGTTTGAGCTACAGCTCTTGTAGAATGATCTCCATATAATGGATTTGCTTCTTTTGAATAATAAGAATATGCCATAACGGTTCTTCCATTTATATCAACAGCCATACCATCCCAAATAAATTTTCTAGATGATGCAAAAGCATAATCTCTAACACTTTTAGCGATAAATTTCCAAGTCTTCGTTTTTTTAGAGTTGATTTTTTCAGCTTGAATAGCTTCATCTTGGTTGGCTAAAATAACAGGATTATCGAAAGTTGTTCTGGCCTTAGCTAATCTTTTTTGTTGTGTTTTAGTAAGTACTTCTTTTTCATTTTGAAGCACTCCAGTTGCGCCTAATATGTGATCTGCGGGTGTTGTAATATTTACTTCATAGTTTCCAAATTCTAAAGCAAATTCACTACGTCCCCAAAATTGCATATTTTGCCATCCATCCACATTATCATAAACACATAATCTTGGAAAAAATTGAGCAATTACATAACTGTTATTTCCGTCTGATGGAAAATGTTCAAAACCTGATCGTCCACCATCTTCTACATGATTGTTAATGTTATACCACCATTTCATTTTAAATGAATGTGTACCACCAGAAACTAGTGGTTCATCTAAATTTAAACGCATCATAGTTTGGTTAATGAGATATGACGCATCACTTCCATCAGTGTTTTTAACATATTCAATTTTAAAACCACCATCAAAAGATTGTTCTATAAAGTTTTTTGAAAATTGAGATGGTGTGTACAATGCTCTAGCTTCACCTCCTTGAATATCGGGCGTTTTTGAATCTGCAGCACGCTTATTTTGATCTAACTGAATCCATAAGTACTCTAAATTATCTTTAGAATTATTATGATATGTAATGGTTTCTTCACCATAAATACGCTGGTTCACATCATCTAATATGATATCCATTTTATAATCAACCTGTTGTTGCGTATACTCATAACCCGGTGCTCCAGAAGCGTTGTGTTGGGTGTTTGGTGTGGGCAGTTCTTCGTTTAATTGTTTAAATTTACTAATATTATAATGCCCTTTTTGTCTTTCAGTTTCTTGTGCAAATATTGATGTTGCAATAAATAATACTAAAGTAGGAATGATAAATAATTTTCTCATTTGTGATGGGTTAATTTTTAGATTTCTAAAAATGATAAATATTAGATGATGTAAAATTCAGAATAAAGTTAAGGTTGACAAAAATTTTACTTTTTAGATAGTTTCAAAATTAATTACCCTTTTATTTGATTTTGCTTGAATTGTTCAAACTTAGTTTCTTTATTTTTTGGCCAACTATTGTTAGTTGTATCTACATCAGCAGTTTGTTCGTCAGGATCAATAGTAATTTTTGTAATTACTTGGCTTGAAGGAAAAACCTTTGTTACTTCTTTATCATTAAGTCTCCAAATTTCTGCAGGATATTTTTTGCGTTCTTTGGTTCCATCTTCATATTCAAATTCAACAATAATTGGCATAACTAAATCACCAGGTTTTTCAAAAACTAATTCGTAAAAATATTTAGGAGCTTTTAATGTTGATTTTTCTTCATCAGTAAAATTTTCTTCAATATAACTATTCAAAAGGCTATAATCTTCACCTTTTTTATTTTTTAAATCAGCGGTAAATTCTTTACTGTCTTCTGAAACTAAATATAATGAAGGAGGTAATTGACCTATTGTAATTCCATAGCGTTTAGCCATATTTTCAGCTCGCTCTGTTGGTTTATCAGTCACATAGAATTTTTTCACTTCTTTTATGCCAATATCATTATTTCCGGTAGTATAAAACCAGCCTCTCCAAAACCAATCTAAATCCATTGCTGAAGCATCTTCCATAGTTCTAAAGAAATCTGCAGGAGTAGGATGTTTAAAAGCCCAACGTTTTGAATAGGTTTTAAAGGCGTGGTCAAATAATTCAGGACCCATTACAGTTTGTCTTAAAATAAATAAGGCAGCAGCGGGTTTTGTGTACGCATTAGCACTAAAATTAAAAGCAGTACCACCTTGAGACATTATTGGTGAAATTCTATCTTGATCTCCAGACATATATCTTGTTATTTCTTTAGGTTTGCTTTTCATTGGAAAAAGCTCTGAATCATACTTGTATTCAGCTAAAATTTCAACAAAAGAATTTAAACCTTCATCCATCCAAGTCCATTGGCGTTCATCAGAATTCACTATCATAGGAAAGAAATTATGCCCAACTTCATGAGTTACAACGCCAATCATTCCTTTTTTTGTTCTTTCAGAATATTTTCCGTCTGGATTTGGTCTTCCAAAATTCCAACAAACCATAGGATATTCCATCCCTTGATGTTTTGCATTAATTGATGTTGCGTGTGGATATGGATAATCAAAAGTATACTCGGAATAGACTTTCAAAGTATTTGCAACAACTCTTGTTGAATGTTCTTCCCAAAGAGGATTTCCTTCATTCGGATATAAAGAATATGCCATTACAGTTTTATCATTTAGTTTTACTGCCATAGCATCCCAAATTAATTTACGTGATGATGCAAATGCAAAATCACGTACATTTTCAGCATACATTTTCCAAGTCTTTGTTTTATCAGATCTTCCTTTTTCAGCTTCAAGAGCTTCTTCAGGAGTTACAATAAATACTGGGTTATCATAAGAAGTATTTGCTTCTTGATACCTTTTAAATTGTTTTTTTGTGAAAACATCCTTTGGGTTTTGAATTACACCTGTTGCATTTAAAATATGATCTTTAGGTGTAGTTATAGTTACATCATAATTACCAAACTCTAAAGCAAACTCACTACGCCCCCAGAATTGCATATTTTGCCAGCCTTCTACATTATTATAGACAGCTAAGCGAGGGAAAAACTGAGCGATAATGTATAAATTATTTCCATCAGGGAATGGTTCATATCCAGATCTACCACGATCTGCAGTATAATCACTGTCTCTTATACACATCT
>SDWL01000361.1 GCA_004195315.1 Lutibacter sp. | reverse complement strand
AGCTAATTTGTGTCTAATTAATTAACATTATTATCAAAGGTAATTTAAAAATCAACAATGAAAAGAATACAAAACTATCAAACATTTTTTTTCCTAGGAGGCATAATAATTGCATTAATAATCGTTTTTCAAATGGGAAAAAGAAAAGGAGAAGAAACCTCAAAATCATCAATTGAATTTCTAAGTGAAAAGCTTAATTTTTATAATTCTATAGATAGTTTAAAATTACCAACAATGATAGCTTCATTAAAAAAAACAAACCTTGACTTAAATAATGTAATGGGTAAAGTTATAAGTATTTCTAAATTGAACGATAGAAATGACAGTTTAGAGAAATTAACAAAACAACAAATTATAACTATCAACTCATTGAATACAAATTTCAATAAGGTTTTAATAAAAAAAGACTCACTTTTCAAGAAATTGAATGCTCTAATAGAAAGTATTCCCGTTTTGAATTCAGAGCGACAAAATTATAAGTTAAAAGAAGGTGAAGGCGTTTTTTTAGTAAAGAATCTAATTTCTATTGGAATTGAAGATATAAGAAGTTCTCAAGTACTATTTAATATAAATAATACAAGTGGTACCTTATCCATAGGAAATCAATTAAATATTAACATAGGTGGACTAAATGGCATATTGGCTCTTACATTAATTAATCAAACAGACTCATTAAACCCTTATTGCCGAATGGAATTTTTAATAATTAAATAAAATCAGAGGTCTTCAGTATATCTACACAAATTAAAATGGATTAAAAAAATATAGTTACCATTATTACACATTGTCCTTAATTTTGAAAAATTATTTATATATTTAAGTACTATTAACTAAAAAATATTAATATTATGGGATGTTATAACTCAGTTGTTATTGAAGCCACACCAGATAAAGTATGGGGTGTGTTAAAAGATTTTTACGATTTATCTTGGAGTAAAAATGTTATTTCTAAGGTAGATATCATAGGTGACAAATCTTCTGAAGAAATTGGTGCCAGAAGAATTTTAAATGATGCTTTTCACGAAACACTTTTATCATTAGATAATAAGGCTCGAAAATTTACTTATAGTATAGATGATGGACCATCAGTTGTTTCAAAAGATAATGTAGAAGGTTATATTGGTGAAGTAACTGTATTCCCAATATCTGAAAACAACACCTCTTTTGTTCTTTGGTCTTCGCATTGGAAATCCGCTAAAGAAAATGGTGTAGCCGATTTTTGTAATCCAATTTACCATGCAATATTACAAGATTTAAAAAATTATTTTTCTTAAATATAACAGCATTTACATAAATAAAAACATCCTAAACAGGGTGTTTTTATTATTCTGTTAGAATTTTAATGTTAACTTTCCCTATTTAAATTTAACAATCCAAAATTGACTAAAACAGAGCTCAAAGAATTTTTAGACGAAAAAGTAATACAATATAACAATCCAATATTTATTGAAAGTGATCCTATACAAATACCACATCAATTTACATTAAAAGAAGATATTGAAATTTCTGCATTTTTAACGGCAACCATTGCATGGGGAAACAGAAAATCGATTATAACAAATGCTGGAAAAATGATGGAGCTAATGGGTAATTCACCTTATGATTTTATAATGAGTCATAAAGGACATCATTTAGATAATTTAGCTGGTTTTGTACATAGAACGTTCAACAGTGCTGATTTTACTTATTTTATTAAAGCACTTCAACATATTTACAAAAATCACAACGGATTAGAAGTTATATTTTCAATCAACACTACTTTTAATTCAACGCAACCATCAATTCATCAATTTAAAAAAGTGTTTTTTGAAATTCCACATTTAAAAAGAACGCAAAAACATATTTCAGATCCATTAAAAGGTTCAGCTGCAAAAAGAATAAATATGTTTCTAAGATGGATGGTAAGAAATGATACCGCTGGTGTAGATTTTGGAATTTGGAAGAGCCTCTCACCCACTCAACTCTCTTGTCCGTTAGATATTCATTCGGGAAATGTTGCTAGGAAATTAGGTTTATTAACAAGAAGACAAAACGATGCTAAAGCATTACTTGAATTGGATATAAATTTACGTGAAATGGATGCTAATGACCCAGTGAAATATGACTTTGCACTATTTGGTTTGGGAGTTTTTGAAAAATTTTAAATTACAAAAAACTCTGTAATGCTAATTCATAGCTTTGTAAACCAAAACCAGCTATAACACCTTTTGCATTTGGAGCAATGTAAGATATATGACGAAAATCTTCACGTGTTTGAACATTAGAAATATGCACTTCAATTACTGGAGTTTCTATTCCTTTTATGGCATCACCAATGGCTACACTAGTATGTGTATAAGCACCCGCATTTAAAATAATACCATCAAAACTAAAACCGACTTCGTGTAACTTATTTATAAGTTCACCCTCAACATTACTTTGAAAGTAATGCAAATCAATAGTATCTGTCTCTTATACACATCT
>SDWL01000360.1 GCA_004195315.1 Lutibacter sp. | reverse complement strand
AGATGTGTATAAGAGACAGGTATTGGTGCTGAACATAAAAAAATAAAAGCATTTACTGAAACAATTCAATCTCTTGGAACAAGTGATGAGGATAGAGGATATTTTGATAAATCTGATTATTTTAATTTATTGGGATATTTGAAAATTGACACATATGATAAAAAATATTTTCAGAAAAAAGGATTTTATTTAGATGTGGATTTCAAATGGTATTTATCTTCATCCGATTATAAAAGCGATTTTTTAGTGGAACAAACTAGTTTTACCCCTTTTTCTCAATTAAAAGGGAAATTGGGATTAACCTACACCTTTTTTAACAAATTAACAACTGAATATATTTCAGAAGCAGGTATTACCATTGGTGAAAATGAAAATAGGGCCATAGGATATAGTGTTGGTGGATATGGCGAGAATTTCATAAATAATTTTATACCTCTTTTTGGATATGATTTTGCTCAACTTTCAGCAAATTCTTTTCTAAGATCTTCCCTTATAGTCAGATATGAGTTTTTACCTAAAAATTATTTTTCAACAACTGCAAATTTTGCAAGAGTTGAACAGGATATATTTAATAAAGGAAGGATTTTTGATAATACAAAATCGGGTTATATGGTTGGATATGGTTTAGATACTTTTCTTGGACCTGTAGAAATTAATTATTCTTGGTCACCAGATCATAATAAGAAATACTGGTATTTTAACGTTGGGTATTGGTTTTAAAAAAAAGCCCTGCAAAAAATGCAGGACTTTTAGATATTGTAAATGCCTTATTTAATTAGTTCACCTTTATCATCAGTAAAGTCAAATCTTAAATATTGGTAAGCATCTCGAGGTAAAATTTTAATCCACTTTTTATACTTTGCAAACCATCGTTGCTGAATTGATGGAATTCCTTTCTTTAGATAAGCTGCAATAAAAGGATGTACATTTAGTACAATTTTTTTATGATCTTTTAAAATAATAAGCTTATCTAGTTCCGCTTTAATTGCATCTAATATAACAATTGGAGCTTCTACTTCTCCAGAACCACTAGGATTTGGTTCTTGAGTTTTAATCACCATTTCTGGTCGTACTCTTTGTCTAGTAATTTGAATTAAACCAAATTTACTTGGAGGTAATATTTTGTGTTTAGTTCTATCAAAATCCATTTCAGACTTTAAATGATCATATAACTTTTGTCTATGTTCAGCTGTGTGCATGTCAATAAAATCAACAACTATAATACCACCCATATCTCGTAATTGTAATTGTCTAGCAACTTCTGATGCTGCAATTAAATTTACTTCAAGTGCTGTATCTGCTTGTGATGTAGCTTTATTTGAGCGATTACCGCTGTTTACATCAATTACGTGAAGTGCTTCAGTATGTTCAATTACTAAATAAGCTCCTTTACTCATTGAAACTGTTCGTCCAAATGATGTTTTTATTTGACGTTCAATCCCAAATTTCTCAAAAATAGGAACATTTGACTCATATAAACTTACAATAGACTCTTTTTCTGGAGCAATTTCTTGTAAGTATTCTTTAATTTCTAAAAACAAAACTTCATCGTTTGTAACAATGTTTGTAAAAGAGTCATTAAATAAATCTCTTAAAATTGAAGAGGCTCTGTTTAATTCACTTAATACTTTTACGGGTGTTTGTTGTGTTTTTACGGACCTAACCTTTTTACACATTGCCACCCAACGCTCTAGTGAGTTTTGTATATCTCTATCAAGTTCTGCAACTTTTTTATTAACAGCTACAGTTCTAATAATGACACCAAAACCTTTAGGCTTAATGCTTTTAACTAATCTTTTTAAACGTTCTTTTTCTTCTAAATCGGTAATTTTTTGCGAAACCGATACTCTATCAGAAAAAGGAACTAAGACCATATATCTACCAGCAATAGATATTTCAGAACTCATACGTGGCCCTTTAGTAGAAATTGGTTCTTTTACAATTTGTACTAATGAACTTTGTCCTGTTTTTAATGCATCAACTATACTTCCATTTTTATCAATGTCGTTTTCTAGTTGAAAATTGTTTAAAGTGTAATCTTTAATTTTACCTGTGCTAATACCTTTTATAAACTTGTTTAATGATAATAATTGTGCCCCTAAATCTTGATAATGTAAAAAGCCGTCTTTTTCGTAACCAACGTTAACAAATGAGGCGTTTAAACCAGATAAAACTTTTCCAATTTTAGCTAAAAAAATATCTCCTACTGAGAATTTATTACCGTTTGTTTCTTTGTTTAGGGCTGTTAATTTACCATCTTTTAATAAGGCAAAATCAATATCAGAGGAGTTTGATCTAATAATTAATTCCGTTTTCACTCTGAATTGTTTTTATGTTCAAGCATTTAAGCTTAAACTATTTATAATTAGTTTTTACAGGATTTATACCCAACAATATTTACAGTTGTAGTGCTGTCTCTTATACACATCT
>SDWL01000031.1 GCA_004195315.1 Lutibacter sp. | reverse complement strand
TCGGAGATGTGTATAAGAGACAGCAATTGTTTTTATGCTGCACCACTTGCGGCAACACTTCTATCTATTTTACGCATTAATCCTTGTAATACTTTACCAGGTCCTACTTCAATAAATTCAGTTCCACCATCAGTAATCATTTGTTGAATAGATTGTGTCCAACGAACTGGAGCTGTTAATTGTGCTATTAAGTTTTCTTTTATTTCTTCAGAATTAGTAACTGCTTTTGCAACCACATTTTGATATACTGGGCACATTGGCACACTAAATGTTGTGTTCATTATTGCTTCAGCTAATTCTTCTCTTGCAGGTTCCATTAAAGGCGAATGAAAAGCACCTCCAACAGGTAATTTTATAGCTCGTTTTGCTCCTTTTTCCGTTAATAATTCACACGCTTTATCTATTGCTGAAATTTCTCCTGAAATAACCAATTGACCAGGACAATTATAATTTGCAGCAACAACTATTCCATCAATGCTAGCACATGTTTCTTCAACCATAGCATCATCTAATCCTAAAACAGCGGCCATCGTAGATTCTTGTGCTTCACACGCTTTTTGCATAGCTAAAGCTCTTTTTGAAACCAATCTAAGTCCATCTTCAAAAGTTAAAACTCCATTTGCTACTAACGCTGATAATTCTCCTAAAGAATGACCTGCTACCATTTCTGGTTTAAAATCTTCACCCAACATTTTTGCTAATATCACAGAATGTAAAAATATGGCTGGCTGTGTTACTTTTGTCTGCTGCAATTCTTCAGCAGTTCCTTCAAACATAATAGCTGTAATGTTGAATCCTAAAATTTCATTAGCTTGTTCAAAAAGTTCTTTTGCTAAAGGAGAGTTGTTATATAAATCTAAACCCATTCCTGTAAATTGTGCCCCTTGACCTGGAAAAATATATGCTTTCATTTTAATTTTATTTCGTTGTTTATTTCAAAATACAAAAATAGGAATTATTTGTTATATTCGTTAAAATCTATTAACTATGAATCCAAAACAAAAATCTGAAGCATTTACAATCTTCCTTATTTTAGCATCCATGTTTATTGCTGCATTGGTGGGTTCAAACTTAATATTTCAAAAATTCTTTTATTGGAATCCGTTTGGTTGGTTTAGATTTGAATTATCTGTTGGTATTTTACCTTATCCTATTACCTTTTTAATTACCGATATTATTTCAGAAATATATGGTAAAAAGAAAGCCAATCAAATAGTAATAGCTGGTATTTTTGCTTCGTTTTTCTCTATGATAATTATATTAATTGCAAATTATACCTCAGCAATTGACAATTCTCCTATAAATAATGATCTATTCTCCAAAGTTTTTGGATTGTCACCTATTGCTGTTTTAGCTTCTATGTTAGCCTATTTATTTGCGCAGTTTATTGATATACGAATTTTTCATTTTTGGAAACGAAAAACAAAAGGAAAACACCTTTGGTTACGGAATAATTTCTCCACATTTTCGTCTCAATTTATTGATACGCTTACCGTTGTAACTTTATTATGCAGTTTTGGTGTATTGCCATGGTCACTGTTTTCAACGCTACTTATTAGCGGATTTCTATTTAAAATTATAATTGCTCTTTTAGACACACCTATTTTATATTTTATTGTTTATTTATTCAGAAGTAGATTTAATTTAAAAATTGGCGAAGAAATCAAGTTTTTTAATTAACATTCAATTAATCAGGTATTTATAACACTATGAAACATATTTTAACATTTTTAACTGCTGGAATTTTCACTTTACTGAGTTGTGAAAAATCTGATTTAAAGATTAATGCTCCAACATGTATAAAAGATAAAATTGAAACAATCATGAATAATAACGTGACCAATCCTCCTACACAAGTTTGGAAATGGGAAATTGATGGAGAATCATATTATTATATAACTTCAGTCTGTTGTGATCAATTCAATAATTTATATAATGTACAATGTGAATTTGTTTGTTCTCCTGATGGAGGAATAACTGGAAATGGTGATGGAAATTGCCCCGATTTTATAGACGAAATAATAAAAATATTGGTTTGGGAAGATAATAGAGATTAGGTCTTTTTATTTTACAGTAATTATTACTTTGTAACCTTCGTTATTTCTCACATTAAAGACGGTATTATCTTCAAATAGTAAATATTGACCTTTTATACCAACCAATTTACATGAATATACATGTTCTTTTTCAATGTTTAATGTTTTTATTTTTGTTGGGTATTTTATCACTGGATAATTTATCTCGGTAATTTTACCATTATTTGGTAGAAAATAATCTAGCGCTTCAGCTGGAATAAATGCCTTTAATTTTTCTCTTTCTTCAATTAAATTTGCATCTAAAACTTCATTTTTTAACATTTTCTGCCAACTTGTTTTATCAGCAACATAGTCTTTTAAAGCAACTTCTGTAATTCCTGCTAAATACCTATTGGGAACTTCTAAAATTTCTATGGCTTTTGTAGCTCCTTGGTCAATCCAACGCGTTGGCACTTGTGTTTTACGAGTTACACCAACTTTTACATTGCTAGATAAGGCTAAATATACAATATGTGGTTTTAATTGTACTTGCTTTTCATATTCCAAATCGCGATCTTCAATGTTTAAATGTGCTGTACTCAATTCTGGTTTCATAATCCAGTCGCCCCCTTGAGCGCTTTCATAAAAACAGTTGTAACAAAACCCTTGTCTGAAAATTTTTTTCTCCTGTCCACAGCACAAACATTGGTAACCTTTAAAACTGATTTCAATTTCCCTACCTAACAACTGGTTTAAATTTAAAACATCATTTTCAACATCTAAATAATAATGAACCACATCATTTAGCTCAGTCATCATTTTTTTTAAAACAGTTTGGTATTGCATAGAAAGTTTTTAGTAAATTTAACTCGCTAAAGATACTTATAAAAAAATGCCATATCCAATAGTTAATTCAATAATTTCTTGGTTTTTAAAAAAAAGAAAGCACCAAATGGAGCTGTTTTTAAAATATCCAGTTGATGTACAAAATGAATTATTATTCAAATTATTGTCTAAAGCACAATATACAGAACTTGGAAATAAATATGAATTTTCATTTATTAAATCCTATAAAGAATTTACTAAAAAAGTACCAATTCAACAATATGAATCTATTGAGCCAATGATTGAACGTGCCAGAAAAGGTGAACAAAATATTTTTTGGCCTACTCCTATAAAATGGTTTGCAAAATCTAGCGGAACCACTAACGCAAAAAGCAAATTTATTCCTGTGAGCGAAGAAGCTTTAGAAGATTGTCATTTTAAAGCAGGAAAAGATATGCTTTGTTTGTATTTTAACAATAATCCAGAATCGCAACTTTTTATTGGAAAAGGCTTGCGATTAGGAGGAAGCAGTACTGTTTATGAAGATAACAATTCGTTTTTTGGTGATTTGTCGGCAATTATTATTGAGAATTTACCTTTTTGGATAGATTATAGTAGCGCACCAAAACAGGAAACTGCTTTAATGAGTGAATGGGAAAGTAAAATAGAAGCTATTATTAATGAAACCATTGAAGAAGATATTACTAGCTTAGTTGGCGTTCCATCTTGGATGTTGGTATTGTTAAATAAAGTATTGGAAAGAACAGGGAAAAATAATATTTTAGAAGTTTGGCCTAACCTTGAAGTATATTTTCACGGAGGTGTAAACTTTAATCCATACAGAGAGCAATTCAAAAAAATAATTCCTAAAAAAGATTTTAAATATTACGAAACTTACAATGCTTCTGAAGGGTTTTTCGCAATTCAAGATATTAATAATTCTTTTGACATGTTATTAATGCTTGATTATGGTATTTTTTACGAGTTTATTCCTATGAGTAAATTTGATGCTGAAAATCCAGAAGCAATTCCTCTTTCTCAAGTAAAATTAAATGTGAATTATGCATTAGTAATTACTACAAATGGTGGTTTATGGCGTTATTTAATTGGTGATACTGTAAAATTCACTTCATTAAAACCTCACAGAATTAGAATTACTGGAAGAACAAAACATTTTATCAATGTTTTTGGAGAAGAATTAATTATTGAAAATGCTGAAAATGCTTTAAAACAAGCTTGTTTAAATACCGATAGTGAAGTTTCTGAATATACCGTAGCTCCTATTTTTATGAATGGAAATAAAAATGGCGGACATGAATGGGTTATTGAATTTAGAAAACACCCAGAATGCATTAATTATTTTACTGAAATTTTAGACAATTCTTTAAAAGCGATAAATTCAGATTATGAAGCAAAACGTTATAATAATTTAACGTTGGCAATGCCTAAAATTAATGTAGCTAAAGAAGGATTATTTTACGATTGGCTAAAACAAAAAGGTAAATTAGGTGGACAACACAAAGTGCCTAGATTGTCTAATTCAAGAAAACATTTAGAAGAACTTTTAGAATTAGAGTTCTAACAAAAAAAATTAAAACTTAAATTTTTCGTTCAATAACATAATTTACCATCGTTAAAAGCGAATCTTTATAAGCTGAACTTGGATAAGCTTCCAAAATTTCTAATGCTTTTGATTGGTATTCTTTCATTTTAAGAGTTGTGTATTCAATACCTCCTTTTTCTTTCACAAAGGCTATAATCTCTTTTACGCGCTGCTTATCTTTATTATGATTTTTAACAGAGTTTATTAACCACTTCTTCTCTTTATTAGAACAATTGTTAAGAGCATAAATAAGCGGAAGTGTCATTTTTTGTTCTTTAATATCAATACCAGTTGGTTTTCCAATTTTCGCATCGGTATAATCAAATAAATCGTCTTTAATTTGAAATGCAATACCTATTAACTCACCAAACAAGCGCATTTTTTCAACTTCTTCAATAGGTTTTCCAACAGATGCTGCTCCAATACCACAACAAGCTGCAATTAGTGTTGCTGTTTTTTGACGAATAATTTCGAAATATATATCTTCTGTAATGTCTAATTTACGCGCTTTTTCAATTTGAAGTAATTCACCCTCACTCATTTCTCGAACTGCAACTGATATGAGTTTTAAAATATCAAAATCATTATTATCTATAGAAAGTAATAATCCTTTTGACAATAAAAAATCACCAACCAAAACTGCAATTTTATTTTTCCACAAAGCGTTTATAGAAAAGAAACCTCTTCTTCTATTGCTATCATCCACCACATCATCATGTACTAAAGTTGCTGTGTGAATTAATTCAATAATAGAAGCTCCTCTGTACGTTCTTTCATCAAATTTACCGTTGGAAACCATTTTTGCAACCAAAAAAACAAACATCGGGCGCATTTGCTTTCCTTTTCTTCTTACAATGTAATGTGTGATTCTATTAAGTAACGGAACTTTTGTAGCCATCGCTTCTCTGAACTTACTTTCAAAGAGTTCCATTTCCTGAAGAATGGGTTGTTTTATTTGTTCTACTAGCTTCATAAAGAAATCAAAAGTAAGAAAAATAGTTTAACTTTTGTTAGCTAATTGTCCGCAAGCTGCATCAATATCTTTTCCTCTGCTTCTGCGAACATTTACAATAATATCGTTCATTTCTAAAATACTAATATAATCGCTTATTACTTGAGGTTTTGCTTGCTGAAATTCTCCGTCATCAATTGGATTGTATTCAATTAAATTCACTTTACAAGGTATATGCTTGCAAAATTCAACCAACGCCATTATTGCTTCTCTACTGTCGTTAATCCCATTCCAAACAACATATTCATAGCTAACTCTACTGCTGGTTTTTGCATACCAATACTCTAATGCTTCTTTTAAATCTTTTAATGGAAAAGCAGCACTAAAAGGCATAATTTTAGATCTAACATCATCAGTTGCTGAATGTAACGAAACTGCTAAATTAAATTTAACATCGTCATCAGCTAGTTTTTTAATCATTTTTGGAATTCCAGAAGTTGAAACAGTGATACGTCTTGGTGACATTCCTAAACCTTCTGGTGAAGTTATTTTATCTATTGCCTTCAATACATTGTTATAATTCATTAATGGTTCTCCCATTCCCATGAAAACAATGTTAGATAATTTATGATTGTAATACAATAAACTTTCTTTGTTGATTGCAGCAACCTGATCGTAAATTTCATCAGGGTTTAAATTTCTCATTTTCTTTAATCGTGCGGTTGCACAAAACAAACAATCTAAACTACAACCAACTTGACTAGAAACACAAGCCGTTGTTCTTGTACCTGTGGGTATTAAAACAGATTCTACAATTAATCCATCGTGCAGTCTAAGAGCATTTTTAACAGTTCCATCTGCGCTGCGCTGCATGTTATCAACCTCTATATGGTTTATTACAAAATTATCATGCAGCATTAAGCGAGTTTCTAATGAAACATTTGTCATATCTTCAAAAGTATGAGCACTTTTACTCCACAACCATTCATAAACTTGATTCCCTCTAAATGCCTTATCACCATTTTCTACAAAAAAATCGCGTAATTGATCTTTGGTTAAGGCACGTATGTCTTTTTTTGGATTCATTTTTAGTATTAAATTTATAAAAATAAAATTGCTTGAAAAGTTTCAAAATTCATCATTCTGAATTTATTTCAGAATCTCAATATACTGACTCTAAATCATGATGAGAATCTGTATTTTGGCTTCGCTCTATGACTGGGTTATTGAGCGAAGCCAAAATTCAGGTTGACGAGAACTTTGTTCTTAGACAACCTTTAGTGTTTAAACATTATAAATTTTATTATATAATCAACATCGCATCTCCGTATGAGTAAAATCTGTATTTTTCTTTTACTGCTTCTTCATATGCTTCCATTAAAAAATCGTAACCCGCAAAAGCAGCAACCATCATCATTAATGTAGATTTTGGTGTATGGAAATTTGTTATCATACAATTAGCAATGCTAAAATCGTGAGGAGGAAAAATAAATTTATTGGTCCAACCATCAAATTCATTTAATCGCCCATTTGAAGAAACTGAGCTTTCAATGGCTCTCATTGAGGTTGTACCAACAGCACACACTCTTTTTTTATTATTAATTGCTTGATTCACAATTTTTATAGTTTCTGCAGTAACAATTGCTTTCTCAGAATCCATTTTATGTTTAGATAAATCTTCAACCTCAACAGCACTAAAAGTTCCTAAACCTACATGCAAAGTAACTTCTGCAAAATCTATCCCTTTAATTTCTAAACGCTTTAATAAATGTTTAGAAAAATGTAATCCAGCGGTTGGTGCAGCTACAGCTCCTTCGTGTTTTGCATAAATTGTTTGGTAACGTTCTGCATCACTTTCTTCTACTTCTCTTTGAATGTATTTTGGCAATGGTGTTTCACCTAATTCTTCTAACTTTTTTCTAAACTCTTCGTAAGAGCCATCATATAAAAAACGTAAAGTTCTTCCTCTTGAAGTGGTATTATCAATAACTTCAGCAACTAAACTTTCATCATCACCAAAAAATAATTTATTTCCAATTCTAATTTTTCTTGCTGGATCAACTAAAACATCCCACAATCTACTTTCTGCATTTAATTCTCTTAATAAGAAAACTTCAATTCTAGCTCCCGTTTTTTCCTTTTCACCATACATACGTGCTGGAAAAACTTTGGTGTTATTCAAAATAAATAAATCCCCTTCATCAAAATAATTAATTAAATCTTTAAATAATTTATGTTCAATTGTTTTCTCTTTTCTATTCAAAACCATTAAACGAGATTCGTCCCTATTTTCCGCAGGGTGTTCTGCCAATAATTCATCAGGTAATTCGAATTTAAATTTTGATAACTTCATGTGTTTATTTTTATTATTTTTTTGTGGATATTTAAAACAAGGCAATTATTATTTCAACAGAAAAGTAATTTTATTAATTCTTGTTTCATGAATTTTTTATGGAATGAGCGCAAATATACAACATCGGAATAGGCGTTGTCAAGTGTTTCGCAATAAAACTTTGTTTTAGTGTATTTTAGCGAGTAGTCTTTTCGAAATCTTCCCAGAAAGTTGGGTACGATTTTGACACTACATTTGGATCTTTAATTTGAATTGAAACCTTTGAAGCTAATGGCGCAAATGCCATAGCCATTCTATGATCATCATATGTTGAAACACTAATATTATCTTTAATAATACCGCTCCGTTTTAAATGCAAGGACTCATTTGTAATTTCTATCTCACCTCCTAATTTTTCCAATTCGTTTTTTAAAGCAACTAATCGATCTGTTTCTTTAATTTTTAAGGTGTGCAACCCTCTTATATTGCATTCGACTCCTAATCCAAAACAAGTTGCTGCAATAGTTTGCGCAATATCTGGTGCGGATTTCAAGTTTAAATTTAAACCCCTATTAATTAGAATATTTTTGTTTTTTAATAGCAGTCTATTACCCTCAAATATCGTTTCAACCCCTAACCTATTATACAAAGTTGCCAAAATTGAATCGCCTTGTAAACTGTTTTTTTTATAGGTTGAAAGTGTTATTTCAGAATTAGGGCTCAATGCGCACAAACTATAATAATATGAAGCTGAGCTCCAATCAGATTCTACTTCAATTATTTTATTACTAATTTTTCTTTTGGGTGAAACAGTAATTGTTTTACCAACCCATCTATGTGTTATCCCAACAGAATCGAGTAACTTCAAGGTCATTTTAATATAAGGAACTGATGTAACTTCTCCTTTAAATTTTAATTGCAATCCGTTTTTTAATGTTGGTGCAATTAATAACAATGCTGAAATATATTGACTACTTATATTTCCGTCAATTTCAACAAAATCTTTGGTTAGTTTTTTTCCTGAAATTTTTAGCGGCGGATATCCTTCTTTTTCCAAATATTGAATTTCAGCACCTAATGAAGTAAGTGCATCAACCAAAATTTTAATAGGCCTGTCTTTCATTCTATGAGAACCTGTTAAAATAATTTCAGAATTTTCTTTTACTGAAAAATAAGCAGTTAAAAAACGCATTGCTGTACCTGCATGCCCAATATTTATTTCATTTGAAGTATTCGCCAATGCATTTTGCATCAATACAGAATCATCCGAATTTGAAATGTTTTCAATTATTAAATTTGGATAAAATTGTTGTAAAACCAATAACCTGTTTGTTTCACTTTTTGATCCTGTAATTTGAATGCTTCCATTAACAGTTTTAGCTATTTTATTGATTTTCAATGAATCCATACTCTCTTTAATACGTTATTTTTTACTAGATTTACTTTTCAATTTTAACAATCAATTTAACCACGCGTCATGAAAAAATATTTCTTATTGGTTAGCTGTCTATTCTTAATTTCAGCTTACAAAGTTAACGCACAAAATGCAGTATCCAAATTTAGTGAAGAATTTTACAAATCTATTGAATGGCGAAATATTGGTCCGTTTAGAGGTGGAAGAAGTGCTGCAGTAGCTGGAGTGCCAAAAAAGGCAAATTTATTTTATTTTGGAGCTACTGGTGGTGGCGTTTGGAAAACTACTGATGCAGGAAATTCTTGGTCTAATATTTCTGATGGGTTTTTTGGTGGTTCGGTGGGAGCTATTGCAGTAAGTGAATCAGATAATAACGTAATTTATGTTGGTAATGGTGAAAAAACAGTTCGTGGAAATGTTTCTTCTGGTGATGGAATGTGGAAAACTGTGAATGCAGGAAAAACGTGGGAACAAATTGGTTTAAAAAATTCTCGCCATATTCCAAGAGTAAGAATTCATCCTAAAAACTCCGATATAGTATTTGCAGCTGTTTTAGGAGATTTATACAAACCAACTTCTGAAAGAGGCGTTTATAAATCTATAAATGGAGGCGCAAGTTGGAAAAAAGTATTATTTGCAAATGAAAATGCTGGTGCTGTTGATTTGATAATTGATCCAACAAACCCTCGTATTTTATACGCTTCAACTTGGAATGTTAGAAGAACTCCCTACAGTTTATCAAGTGGTGGTGAAGGTTCTGCGCTTTGGAAAAGTACTGATGAAGGTGAAACTTGGGCAAACATTTCTGCCAATGAGGGTTTACCAAAAGGTATTTGGGGAATTAATGGAGTTACTGTTTCTCCAATTAACTCAGATATTATTTGGGCACTGATTGAAAATAAAGACGGTGGGATTTATAAATCTAAAGATGCTGGAAAAACTTGGGAATTAATTAATAGTGAAAGAAAATTAAGGCAACGTGCTTGGTACTATACTAGGTTATATGCTGATTCTCAAGATGAAAATATAGTGTATGTACTAAACGTTCAATACCACCAATCTAAGGACGGTGGAAAAACATTTAAGACTTTCAATGCTCCTCACGGAGATCATCATGATTTATGGATTTCTCCTGAAGATAATCAAAGAATTATTATTGGTGATGATGGTGGAGCTCAAGTGAGTTTTGATGCTGGTGAAAATTGGAGTACGATGATGAATCAACCAACTTCGCAATTTTACAGAGTTGTTACTGATAATCATTTTCCATACAGAATTTATGGAGCACAACAAGACAATTCTACCATAAGAATAGCTCACAGAACTGATGGTAGAACTATTAGTGAAAGCGATTGGGAAAGTACTGCTGGTGGCGAAAGTGCACATATAGCTGTTGACCCTTTAAATAATGATATTGTTTATGGAGGAAGTTATGGCGGATTTCTAACCAGAATGAACCATAAAACAGGTGAGCGAAGAGCTATTAATGTTTGGCCAGACAACCCTATGGGACACGGAGCTGAGGATATGAAATATCGTTTTCAATGGAATTACCCTATTTTCTTTTCAACACATAACAAAAAAAAATTATACACCACTTCAAACTTTGTTCATGTTACTTATAATGAAGGACAATCTTTTGAAATTATTAGTCCAGATTTAACAAGAAATGATCCAGAAACTTTAGGTGTTTCAGGTGGACTAATTACAAAAGATAATACAGGAGTTGAATATTACGGAACTATTTTTGCAGCAGTGGAATCTCCTTTTGAAGAAAACTTAATTTGGACTGGTTCTGATGATGGTTTGGTTCATATTACAACTGATGGTGGTAAAAACTGGAGAAATGTAACTCCTAAAAAAATGCCAGAATGGATGATGATTAACTGTATTGAAGTTGATCCTTTTACAGCTGGTGGAGCGTATATTATTGGTACGCGCTACAAATTAGGAGATTATACGCCTTATATTTATAAAACAGAAGATTACGGCAAAAATTGGAAATTATTAACCAACGGGATTGCACCAGAACATTTTACAAGAGCTTTAAGAGCTGATCCTGAAAGAAAAGGTTTGTTATATTCTGGAACTGAAAATGGAATGTATGTAAGTTTTGACGATGGCTTAAATTGGAATTCATTTCAATTAAATTTACCTATTGTTCCTATCACCGATTTAACCATTAAAAATAATAATTTAATTGCTGCTACCCAAGGTCGTTCATTTTGGATTATTGATGATTTAACACCGCTGCATCAATTAAATTCTGAATTAACTTCTAAAGATGATTTTCTATACAAACCTATGGATAGTTATAGAATGAGTGGAAGACAAAGAAAGTCAAAAACCGAAGGACAAAATCACTCAGGTGGCGTTTTAATAAATTATTTCGTAAAAAATGTTGAAGAAAATGATACTATTAGTCTCTCAATTTATGAGAATACAGGAAAACACATTAAAACATTCTCAACAAAACCAGATAAAGAGCAAAAAGAAGAAGAATTAAAAGTTAAAAAAGGTGCAAACTTATTTAACTGGAATATGAAATATCCTGACGCAGAAAAAGTGAAAGATATGATTTTATGGTGGGCATCTCTTCAAGGACCAAAAGCGCTCCCAGGTGATTATAAAGTGAATTTAACTAAGAACGGTCAAATAGTTTCTGAAGAAATTTTCACACTTTTATTAGATCCAAGAAGTAGCGCATCAACAAAAGATTTACAAGAACAATTTACTTTTATTATTGAAATTCAAGAGAAGTTAACTGAAATTCATAAAACACTTAAAAATGTTACTAAAATTAAAGAACAAATTAAATTATTAAAGGAATCTATAACAGAT
>SDWL01000359.1 GCA_004195315.1 Lutibacter sp. | reverse complement strand
AATTGGTGCTGGTCAATCATCTTCATCTTTAATAACGTATTTACTTCAAAAATCCTTTTCCGAAAATTTACATATAACTATTGCTGATGTTTCTGTAGAACTTGCTAAAAAAATCATACAAAATCATGAAAATGGAATAGCAATTAAGTTAGATATTTTCAATAACCAAGAAAGGCAAAAGGCTATTAAAAATGCTGATATTGTTATTTCAATGTTACCAGCACATTTACATTTAAATGTTGCTAAAGATTGTTTAAGATTTGGTAAAAATATGGTGACCGCCTCTTACGTTTCAAATGAAATGAGTCAATTAAATGATGAAGCAATTGAAAAGAACCTTATTTTCATGAATGAAATTGGTTTAGATCCAGGAATAGATCATATGAGCGCAATGAAAATTATTGATCTTATTAGAGATAAAGGTGGTAAAATGTTACTTTTTGAATCGTTCACAGGTGGCTTAGTAGCTCCTGAAAGCGATGATAATTTATGGAATTATAAATTTACTTGGAATCCGAGAAATGTTGTGTTAGCCGGACAAGGAGGTGCTGCAAAATTTTTACAAGAAGGCAAATATAAATACATACCCTACCATAAATTATTTAGAAGAACTGAACTTTTAAATATTGAAGGTTATGGAAAATTTGAAGGGTATGCAAATAGAGATTCTTTAAAATACAAAAGTATTTATGGTTTAGATGAAATTTTAACTTTGTATAGAGGCACAATTAGAAGAGTTGGATATTCACGTGCATGGAATATTTTTGTGCAATTAGGAATGACCGACGACAGCTATACCATTGAAGACTCTGAACATATGAGTTATCGAGATTTTACTAACTCGTTTTTAGCATACAATACTCATGATTCTGTAGAGTTAAAATTACGTCACTATTTAAAAATTGATCAAGACGATATTATTTGGGAAAAATTATTAGAACTTGATATTTTTAATCCAAAGAAACAAGTAGTTTTAAAAAATGCTACGCCTGCACAAATACTTGAAAAAATATTAAAAGATAGTTGGACTTTAAAAGAAGATGATAAAGACATGATTGTAATGCAACATCTTTTTGGTTATGAGTTAAATGGTAAAAAACATCAAATAGAAAGTAGTATGGTTTGTATTGGAGACAATCAAACATATACGGCAATGGCAAAAACTGTAGGTTTACCCGTTGCAATTGCTGCCTTAAAAATACTAAATGGTGAAATTACTACTCCAGGTGTTCAAATTCCAATTAGTAAAGAAGTGTATGAACCTATTTTAAAAGAGCTAGAAGAAAATGGCATTGTATTTAAAGAGAAAGAAGTATCCTATTTTGGATATAATCCTGATTTGATTATGATTTAATTATGTTGTAATTACAAAAGGTTGCTATTTAAACTTCGTTTTACATTTTAGAATAGAAATCTTTTGTTAATACTATATATTCTGGAGTGTATTGATGACGTTCAATTTCAATAACTAATTCGGTTTTTTCTATTAGCTTTTCGAAAAATGAAAATTGTACTAAGCTTCTTTTTATTACAGCATTTTTAGTTCCTTTCACATTAGTAATTCTATTTAAAAATAAATTATTTTTGTTAGCTAATGCTATAAAATTTGATTCTTCTTCATAAGGAATTATAAAAGCACAACTTCCTTCTTCTGATAATAATTTTGAAACACTTGCAAGCAATTGTTGATACGATAAGCTTTCTGTATGGCGAGCCATAGCACGTTCTTCTGATAATTCTTTATACGTTGAAGTATAAAAAGGGGGATTAGAAATAATTAAATCATAGGTGTCTTCAATTTCATCCGTGAATTCCTGAATTGATGCGTGATAGCAAAATAATCGATCTCCCCAATCACTATTTTCAAAGTTATCTACTGCTTGCTCATACGCTTCATCATTTAATTCAATGGCATCAATTAGTTCAGAATTGCTTCTTTGTGCCAACATTAATGCAATTAAACCTGTACCGGTACCAATATCTAAAATACTAAACGGATTCAATTCTAAACTCACCCAAGCACCTAACAAAACACCGTCAGTTCCAACTTTCATAGCGGTTTTATCTTGCTTAATTGTAAATTGTTTAAATTGAAAAGGCTTATTTATCATATATTAGAAAATTAGTGGTGGAAAATTTAAGGTTTTTAGTTTAATTTAACTTCTTGATTTTTAATAATATCCAAATACTTTTCATATCCTACTTTCTTTGCTATAAACTTTTTATTAGCATCTAACAAATACAAAACAGGAGTTTGATGCACATTAAAAAGTGTTTGAAAATCAACATCTTCTTTAGTGTAATTTCCAACTACCTTACTAGAAGGATATACATTTATCCATTCATTTAAGTTTTCCTTTTCAATAAATTTTTTCCAGTCATCATTTAAATCAACATTTATATTTACTGAAAAAACTTTAATTCCTTTAGTTTTCCACAAATCATCATACATTTTTTTAATTTTAGGAATTTCTTTTGTACAATGACCACAACTTGGATCCCAAAAAATTAACACTATAAATGGTGCTTTCACATCATATAAATC
>SDWL01000030.1 GCA_004195315.1 Lutibacter sp. | reverse complement strand
AGATGTGTATAAGAGACAGAATAAAATAAGAGCTGATTTTCCAATATTAAATGAAAAAGTAAACGGAAAACAGTTGGTTTATTTAGACAATGCTGCTACCAATCAAAAACCACAAGTTGTAATCGATAGTATTGTTAATTATTACTCAACTTATAATTCAAATATACATAGAGGAGTCCATACATTAAGTCAAAAAGCTACAAATGCTTATGAAGAAGCTCGCATTAAATTACAGCATCATTTTAATGCTAAAAATAGCCACGAAATTATATTAACTGCTGGTACAACACACAGTATAAATATTGTTGCAACTGGATTTTCTACTATTTTAAATGAAGGTGATGAAATTATAGTTTCAGCCTTAGAACATCATTCAAATATAGTACCTTGGCAAATGTTATGTGAACGCACAGGAGCTGTTTTAAAAGTAATTCCTATGAATTTAGAAGGTGAATTAGTGATGAGTGAATACGGCAAATTACTTTCTGAAAAAACAAAACTGGTATTTGTAAATCACGTTTCAAACGCCTTAGGAACCATCAATCCTATTAAAGAAATTATTCAAAAAGCACACAGTATTGGTGCTGCAGTTTTAATTGATGGTGCTCAAGCATGCCCTCATATTAAACCCGATTTACAAGCCTTAAATGTCGATTTTTATGTAGCCTCTGCTCATAAACTTTGTGGCCCAACTGGTGTTGGAATTTTATATGGAAAAGAGGAATGGCTTAATAAATTACCGCCTTATCAGGGTGGTGGTGAAATGATAAAACAAGTTACTTTTGAAAAAACTACCTATGCCGATTTACCTCATAAATTTGAAGCTGGCACACCAAATATTGCAGGTGTAATTGCTTTTGGAGTTGCTATGGATTATATGAATAATTTAGGTTTCGATAACATTGCTTCATACGAAGATGAATTACTTCAATATGCTACAAAAAAACTACTTCAAATTGGAGGTTTAAAAATTTATGGTACTTCAAAAAATAAAACAGCTGTAATTTCATTTAATATTGGCGAAATTCATCCGTATGATATTGGTGCAATTATTGACAAATTAGGAATTGCTGTTAGAACAGGCCATCATTGTGCGCAACCAATTATGGATTTTTATAATATTCCAGGAACTATAAGAGCATCATTCTCATTTTATAATACTTTTGAAGAAATTGACCTTTTGTATAATGCTTTGTTAAAAGCAAAATCGATGCTTTGTTAATTATTTAACAATCTGTGATAAAAAGTTAATTCTTGACTATTTTATAACATAATCACAAATTTTTAATGTTTTTTTTAGTTAAATTGTTGTTTTTTAACATAATTTTAATATATTCGGCCATCTTTAATTAAAGACAAGTCTCAATTATTAACTAAAAACCCAAATTTAAAATGAGAAAACTAATTTTTTCTGTTGCAATTTTAGCTTTAGCTGTAGTAGCTTGTCAGCCAAGTTCTGACGAGGTAGTGCCTAATCAAGAAGCAGCTCAAATAGATATGAGCGACTTTTATGTTTATACCGATGGTGATTTATCAAAATTGGCGAATGGAGCTAAAGCAGACAAATGTCAAAGCATGCACGTATTAAACAGACAATTACAAGAAAATCCAGGTTTAAAAAATCGCATGTATGCTATTGAAAAGCATACAAGAACTTTTATAGCTGGCAAAAAACCAGATGGAAAACCCGGTGGTGGAAATAATGGTGGCGGCGGAGATCCACCTCCTCCAACAGGTTACACGGGTACTGTTTCAATTCCTGTTATTGTAAATGTTTTAGAAGATGCTAATCATCCTGTAACACAGGCGCATATAGATTCACAAATTGCAATTTTAAATGCTGATTTTAATAACAACAATCCTGGAACAAGTGCTGTTCCTGCAGAGTTTGCTAGTTTAGTAGCAAATGCTGATATTACATTTACGTTGGCTGGAGTAAATAGAAAAGCCTCAACCAAAGCAACTTGGGGAACTAATGATGCTATGAAGCTTTCTAGTCAAGGTGGTATTGATGCTACTGACCCTGCTAATTTCTTAAACGTATGGGTTTGCGAAATAGGTGGTGGAATTTTAGGTTATGCACAATTTCCTGGAGGTTCTTTAGCAACTGATGGTGTTGTTATAGGATCTGATTTCTTGGGTGAAAATACTGCTGGTGGTGATTATGGTCATGGTAGAACTGCAACTCACGAAGTTGGTCACTGGTTAAACCTTCGCCACATTTGGGGTGATGGTAGATGTCGTCAAGATGATTTTGTTGCTGACACACCAAGTTCTGACGCACCAAATTATGGAGATCCAGCATACCCAACTGTTAATTGTAAATCTAATGATATGACCATGAACTACATGGATTACGTGTGGGATAATGCTATGTATATGTTCTCCGAGGGTCAAAATGATAGAATGAGAGCTATTTTTGCCTCTGGAGGTTCAAGAGAAAGCCTTGTACAATAAATAAAATCATTATCTCTTTATGAAAAAGAAAAAAAGGAGCTTTAAGCTCCTTTTTTTGTATCTTTAAATTACTAATTTTTATTTAAAATGAAGCTATTTAAAATTACACTAATTATACTACTTGCATTTTCAAGTTCTTGTCAATGTCAAGAAAAAAAGGATACTATTTTGCTAAATTACACTGCACAAACAAGGGGGTTTTTATATCAAATACAATTAAAAAATAATTTAATTGAACTTAACAACAATAACTCCACCAAACAAAAAGCATTAACTAACAATCAAGAAATTAAAATTGAAAGCTTGTTAAATGAAATAAATTTTAAAGAAATTGAAAGCAATATCTCAGTAAATGATTTAGCACTAGACAAGGCTATAAAAGGACTGTTTGAAATTAATTTTAAAGCAACTTCATATTCTTTTGAATTTAATCATCATAAATTACCAAAAAAAATAAAACAATTACTAACTCAACTTGAAGAATACGCAAAGTAAAAAATTATTTCCTTCCAAAATCTGCAGGAATTTCACCCCATGCTTTGGTTTCCCATTTTAAAATAGTAGTTGAATAGGTATTTTCATTCAACCATTTTTCAGCTCGTTTCACGAAGTCAAAAAGAGATTTGTTTTCTGAAGTAATTTGTAAATTAGTTCGGCATTGACCTTTTTTCACCCAACTAATGGCTATTTTAGAATCAGAATAAATTGGTAAATCACTTTTTTTCAGTTTTAAAAACCCCAATCCGTGCACTAAAGCCAAAAACTCACCAATATTGTTTGTTCCTTGTTCAAAAGGTCCTTGAATAAAAAATTGCTTCTTTGTTTTGGTATCTACGCCTCTATATTCCATTTTTCCTGGATTTCCACTACATGCTGCATCAACAGAAATAGACTTTAAAATTGGTTTACCTATCAGTATTAATTCTTCAGAAGATAAATTTTCTTTTTTAGTTACTACCCCAACATAATCAATATACCTACCTTTAAAAGCTTTTTCAGCAACTTCCTTTGAACCAAAAGACTTATATTGAGCACCACTAAAATCTGTAATATGCTTTTTACAGACATTCCAAGAGTTAAAAACACCTGTTTGGTGCCCATTCCAAATAACGTAAAACTTTTTTTTAGCCATTTTCTAAAATAACTTTTTCAATAATTTGAGCAAAATTCTCTTGTTCTAAACTATGAATTTTTTCTGCAACATCTTCAGCTGTATCACAAACTAATACTTCAAAACTTTTTTGAAAAATGATAGCACCTTCATCATAATTTTCATTTACATAATGAATTGTAATTCCCGAAATTTTCTCTCTATTTCCAACAACCGCATTATGCACATGCATTCCATACATTCCTTTTCCGCCATATTTTGGTAATAAAGCAGGATGAATATTTATAATTTTATTTGGAAATGCTTCAATTATGTTTGAAGGAATTTTCCATAAAAACCCTGCTAAAATAATATAATCAGCATTTTTTTTTAAATTGTTTAATACTACATCCGTAGAATAAAAAATTTCTTTATTAAATATAGAATACGGAATATCTAATCGTTTTGATCTATCCAATACTTTGGCATCCTTCTTATTAGTAAGCACCTGAACAACAGCTATTAAATTACTGTTTTTAAAATACTTAATAATATTTTCAGCATTCGTTCCTGAGCCCGAAGCCAATATTACAATACGTTTCATTTGTATGATATTTAGATTCTGTTTTTCAACAAATAAAACAAATAATTAACAACTTTTACTGGTTAAATTGAAAAACTTTTGATAACTTTAATTTACTTAAACTATCTTTTATTAAGTAAAAGATTTTCATTTCAATAAAGTTTTATATTTTTGCGCAGTAATTAAATTTAAAATACAATAAATTATGTCAGACATTGCATCAAGAGTAAAAGCCATTATCGTAGATAAATTAGGCGTTGACGAAAATGAAGTAACAATCGAAGCTAGCTTTACTAATGATTTAGGAGCTGATTCACTTGACACTGTTGAATTAATCATGGAATTCGAAAAAGAATTTGATATTCAAATACCAGATGATCAAGCAGAAAACATTGGTACAGTTGGTCAAGCTATTAGCTATATAGAAGACGCTAAAAAGTAATCTATATATGGAAATTAAACGAGTTGTTGTAACTGGACTTGGTGCATTAACACCAATAGGTAATAATATAGAACAATATTGGAATGGCCTTGTTAACGGTGTTAGCGGGGCAGCTCCAATAACATATTTTGATGCTACCAAGTTCAAAACTCGTTTTGCTTGTGAACTAAAAAACTTTGATGTTACCGATTTTATTAACAGAAAAGAAGCTCGTAAAATGGATAAATTCACTCAGTATGCTATGGTAGCTACTGATGAAGCCATTATCGATTCACAATTAGATTTAGAAAATATTGATAAAGATAGAGTTGGTGTAATTTGGGGAGCAGGAATTGGTGGATTAGAGACTTTTCAAATTGAAGTATTAAACTTTGCTGCTGGTGATGGTACACCAAGATTTAACCCTTTCTTTATTCCAAAAATGATTGCTGATATTGCACCTGGTCAAATTTCTATTAAATATGGATTTAGAGGACCAAATTTCGCAACAGTATCAGCTTGCGCATCTTCATCAAATGCAATTATTGACGCTTTAAATTACATTCGCTTAGGATATGCAGATGTAATGGTGGCTGGTGGCTCTGAAGCTACATTAACAATTGCCGGAATTGGAGGTTTTAATGCCTTACAAGCACTTTCTACAAGAAATGACGATCCCGCAACTGCTTCAAGACCTTTTGACAAAGACAGAGATGGATTTGTTTCTGGAGAAGGAGCTGGCACACTTATTCTTGAAGAATATGAACATGCCAAAGCTAGAGGTGCAAAAATTTATGCAGAAGTATCGGGTGGAGGATTATCTGCTGATGCTTATCACATTACAGCACCACATCCGGAAGGACTAGGCGCAATAAATGTGATGAAAAACTGTTTAAAGGACGCTGGTTTAAAACCAGAAGATGTAGATGCTATAAATATGCACGGTACTTCAACACCGTTAGGTGATATTGCAGAATCTAAAGCAATTGTAGAGGTATTTGGTGAACATGCTTATACGCTAAACATAAATTCAACCAAATCAATGACTGGGCATTTATTAGGTGCTGCCGGAGCAGTTGAAGCCATCGCTTCAATACTAGCTATAAAACACGGAATAGTACCTCCTACTATAAATCATTTTACTGATGATGACCAAATTGATAGTAAATTAAACTTTACATTTAACAAAGCTCAAAAACGCGATGTGAAAATTGCAATGAGCAACACATTTGGCTTTGGAGGTCACAATGCATGTGTCCTTTTTAAGAAACTTGATTAATAACAAAAAAACTGAATGAACTTCATTCAAAAAATAGTAAAAACTCGCTCTAAAAAAGAAGCTTTTTTTTATCATTCACTAAAAAAACTATTAGGGTTTACTCCTAAAACTATACAATTTTACAAAAAAGCATTTATTCACCGATCGATTAAAGAAGTGGATAAAAAAACTGGTTTACAAATTAATTATGAACGTTTAGAATTTCTTGGAGACGCAATGCTTAGCGCTGTAATTGCATCACATTTATTTCAAGAAGTCCCTTCTGGAGATGAAGGATATTTAACTCAAATGCGTTCAAAAATTGTAAGTAGAGAGCACCTTAATGAACTTGGTAGAGACTTTAATTTATTGCTTTTTGTTAAAAGTAGCGTTGCCAGATCTAAATTTGGAGATGATATTCACGGAAATATATTTGAAGCATTAATTGGCGCAATTTATTTAGATAGAGGTTATAAATATTGCGAAAAATTTATTTATAAAAGAGTAATAACTCCATATGTTGATGTCCTAAAATTAGAAGGAAAAATCACAAGTTATAAAAGCTTATTTATTGAATGGTGTCAAAAACAAAAAAAAGAATTTTTGTATGAAGTTTATGAAGATACTGGAAATGACCCCGTTAAACATTTTAGTGTAAAACTATTTTTAGACGGTAAAATAATTACCAAAGGAAGAGCAACTTCAAAGAAAAAAGCCGAAGAAACAGCATCTAAAAGAGCCTATTTTGCTTTTCAAAACGAAATCACCAACTTATAATAGTACTCGAATACGATTTCGTAAAATTATTAGTTACTGTACTTAAACAATAGTATTTTTGCTAAATCAATATTCATTCTTTATATGCCACTATTAACGTTAGAATTAGAAGATGATTATTTATTAATTGGTATTCATTCAACCGAAGAAGATTATAGGTTGGCATATCTTTTAAATACACACTTAAAAACTAAATTAATTAGATTTAAACATTGTTTAGATTTTAAAGATTCTAATGCTGAATTTCCGCTATTTGAATACAAAGACGAAAATAATTTTACAAACTATTATTTAATAAATAACAAGTATTCACAACTTGTAAATAATCAAAAAAATGAAGGATTATTTGAAGGTAATTATAGTACAATTTCCTATTTAATACCTGAAAAAAAGAAAGTTGATTTCTTTTTAAAAATTGAAGGCTGTAACCAACAAAATTTAGCTAGAACATTTGTTGATAAATTAAATAAAATACAACAAATTATCACATCCTATTCTATTGAATCTAGCACATTAAAATCAAAAGATAATTTAATATTTTAATTATGACAAAAAACAGAAAACGCACTAAAATTGTAGCAACTCTTGGACCTGCTTGTAGTACCAAAGAAATTATTGAGGAAATGATGGAGTCTGGTGTAAATGTGTTTAGGGTTAATTTTTCACATGCCGAATATGGTGATGTTGCTGAAAAAATCAAAATAATTAGAGAAATTAATGATAGACGCGATTTTCATGTTGCTATTTTAGTCGATTTGCAAGGTCCAAAGTTACGAGTTGGAGTAATGGGAGAAAAAGTAAAATTAAAAATAGGAGACACATTTACTTTTACAACTGAAAAATGTGATGGAACAAATGAAAAAGCTTTTATGACCTATCAAAACTTTCCAAAAGATGTAAAGGTTGGTGAACACATTTTAGTTGATGATGGTAAATTGTTATTTGAAGTTATTGCAACGGATAATAATTCAAATGTAACAACACAAGTTTTACGAGGCGGTAAGTTAAAATCTAAAAAAGGAGTAAATCTTCCAAATACAAAAATATCATTACCCGCGTTAACTAAAAAAGACATTGAAGATGCTTTATTTGCTATAAAAATGGAAGTTGATTGGATTGCTTTATCTTTTGTAAGAACTTCTAAAGATTTAATTAAACTAAAAGAATTAATTAAAGAAAATTCTTCATACAAAATTCCAATTATAGCTAAAATTGAAAAACCTGAAGCAATTGAAAATATTGATGAAATTATGCCTTATTGTGATGGAATTATGGTAGCACGTGGCGATTTAGGTGTTGAAGTTCCAATGGAGCAAGTGCCTTTATTACAAAAGCGGTTAGTTTCAATAGCTAAAAAAGCACATAAGCCCGTAATTATTGCAACTCAAATGATGGAAACTATGATTACAAGTCAGGTACCAACTAGAGCTGAGGTAAATGATGTTGCAAATTCAATAATGGATGGTGCTGATGCAGTAATGCTTTCAGGAGAAACTTCTGTTGGTGAATTCCCTATTGAAGTAATTGACCAAATGCGTAGAATCATAGAAAGTGTTGAAAATTCACCATTAATTTCTATACCTGATGAAAATGTAAAATGTGTTGATAAACGTTATATATCCAAAATAATTTGTCGTCAAGCTGCTTTAATGTCCAATTCAATTAATGCTGAAGTAATTACTACTTTAACAGATTCAGGCTATACAGCATTTCATATTTCATCTTGGAGACCGCAGTCTAACATTTTAGTGTTTTCTTCAAACAAAAGAATTTTAGCGATGCTTAACTTACTTTGGGGTGTAAAAGGAGTTTATTACAACAAATTTGTAAGTACCGATCAAACTATTGAAGATATTAATAATTTAGCAAACCAAAGAGGTTACTTAAATGAAGGTGATTTTGCTATTAATATTACCTCAATGCCTGTTAAAGAAAGAGGTATGGCAAACACATTACGCATTACTGAATTTAGCAAAAATTAATTACTTTTTAGTACAGCGTATAAAGCAAAAGAAGCTAACCAATGGGCTCCGGCATACTCGCCAGAGTCCATTTTTTTGTAACTATGCTCAAAATGTTTATTCGCTAAACTTTGCATTTTATCATTTTTTAAAGCAATTCCTATTTCATATAAACACCAAGCTCTACTAAAATTTAATCCATCTAAATGAGCCATTTTCCCGTCAGATCGGTCTGTCACTTCAGCAACATTTAAATATTGTGATGGGTTATTTCTGAAATTTGGCAAAAAAGCATCTAACCAAAGCACATATTCATCTTTTGGAAGTACTTTTAGCATTAGTGAGGCTTCTTGTAAACAAGGTGATAAAAAATCGAATCCACCTGGCTCCCAAGTAATTGGACAACCTTTATCGTTCACATAATATTCTTTCGCCTTTTTAATAATTACTTTTTCTAATTTCGGTGCGTATTTTTTTGCGTAATCTAACGCAAACGACATTCCAAAAGCGGTATTTTGATGCTCACCTACTCGTATTGGGTAGTTTAATTTTGGAAGAAATTCTATGTACTTTTCTTCAATTAATTTAACCAAAGGTTTTAAATTTTCAAACATCTCTTTTGCTTCTTCAGTATCCCAATCTTGTAAAGTTTCAGCAACTTTTAATAACCAAGCCCACCCATAAGTTCTTTCAAATGTTTTATTATGAACATCATCAAAATATTGCACTTCTTTTAAAATATTTTCTTTGGTAATATTCTTTTGAAGTTTCTCTAAAATAACTTCTTTATGTTCAAAATTTGGTTGTTCTTTTATAATGTTTAATAAAGTCCAATGTCCATGAACAGATGAATGCCAATCAAAACATCCATAAAAAGCAGGATGTAATTCTGAAGGTTCTTTTAAATAACTTGCATCTCCCAAAACTTGTCCCAATTTATTTGGGTATTCCTGATCTATACAATCAAAGGCAAAATGATATAAATAAGAAGCGCTTTTCTCATTTAATTCTGGCTTTAAAAAAACTATTTTATCAATATTTTCATCAGGTTTATTTATTTTTTTGCAAGAAAAAACAAAAAATAATGCGATAATAATTAAAAGTGAGTTTTTCATCAATTTACAATTTTATATTGGTTTTTATCACCGTTGCATCATTCAAAACAAATGGCATGGGCATCATTATTTCAGAACGTGGTGTTATGTTAAATGCTGGATTTGTAAATAAATCAAATTTAGCTTCCAAAATGTCAATATCAATTATTTGATTTTTATCTACAACAAATTCTATGTCAATACTTTCATTTACATTGGTTCTATAATAACTCATAATTGTGCCTCTATTTATAGAAAACATATATTCACTAGCTGATTTATTAGAAACTGCTTCATCATTCACTTTAAAAGACTTAAAATCAATTGGCATTTTAGCAAGTAACTCAATTTTATTGGCATTACGGACAGACATAATACTTAAATATATTAATCTATCAGAATTAATAATGGTATCTGAAACAATTGTTATTAAAGGCTTTTCCAAGTTTAAAACTTCCGTCTTCGTATGTAATTGAATTGTTGTTTTATATTTACTAGCGGTTGTATTTTTATCATAATTACCTTCTGTCGGATTTTCACCTAAAAATTGTTTTGTAAATTCATCTATTTCAGAATTGTAACTTGCCCAATAAGCTTCATTTTTAGTAGCGTCTAAAACATACAAAATACTGTTAGGTTGTTTTCTATCAACATTATAAAAAGAAAAAATAGTAGCTGAAATAAAAGCTATTGCACTTATTAGTAAAAATAGATTTGCCAAATTCTTAGATCCTTTATATTGTTGAAAAACTGGCACTAAGAACCCAAATAACAATACTGTAAAAATAGAACTTACTGCTAACATCTTTAAACCTAAACCAACAGGTAACATTTTTAATAAAGGTGTAAAAATTAACAAAACTGGAATAGATAATACGGTAAAAAGTAACAGGGTTTTAGTGTTAGCATCAGAAAAAATGAAAACCGCTAACATAACTAATGAAATGATGACTGGAATTATAAAAAACGCCGATCCTTGTATATAAAAAGCAATACCACCGTTAATTATTAACCAGAAAAATAACGGAGCAATTACTAAATCTTGTGCCGTTCTTTTTTTAAAAAATCCTTTATAAAACCAAAAACAAACAGCTAATGTTAATGAAATAAATGCAGCTATATAATAATAACCATTATAAGTAAATCCGTGTAAAATATCTTTATATTGAGGGTGAATTATTAACAATAATTTCCATCCAAAAAAAGTAATTAGTGTAGAAAACACTAATGAAAGTAAAAAAGGTACAAACCCTTTAAAAATTCCTTGAGTTGTAAGCTTCTTTTTTAAAATTCCAACAAATAGTAATACCAAAAATAAAACTACACAGATTGTAAACATTGAGATTACCCACGAAAACGGATAAAAAACCAGTCCGAAGTAAGGGAAATTAAAATACACGTAATCTTCTTGTGATTTTAAATCTTCTATAGTGTTGTTTGCAAAATAATTTAATGTTGAAACCAAATAAGATGCTTGATGGTTTAAAGTGTTCAAATCCAATCTTTCATATGAATCCTGTTCGGTATGATAATCAAAATGATCTCCTATAAAAGCAAAATTAAAACCTTCAATATCGCCTTCTTCTCTAAAAACAGTTAAATCCGTATCATTTGGCAGCATTTTATAAATACTGTACATTAATGAATTTCCAACCGGATATGGAGTTTTCGCATTGCTAAAAGCTTCAATCAATTTTTTATTTCCGCCATTTGTTTCTAGTAATATATAACTTGGACCGCCACTTCCGCGAGCTTCAAAATTTAAAACTAAGCCAACATCTTTTGTCCATGAATGATGATTTACAAATGCGTTAGCACCTAACAAACCAAGCTCTTCAGCATCAGTGATACAAATAATCACATCATTTTTTGGTTGTTGATTTTTGGCTAAAAAAACTCTGATTCCTTCTAAAATAACAACAACTCCACTTCCTGCATCACTTGCACCTAACGCTGAATGTGGATTAGAATCGTAATGAGAAAGTAACAACAACGCTTTCCCTTTTTCTGTTCCTTTAATTCTTGCTAAAATATTTTTGGTGTTTGCGGCTGCTCTCCATTTTTTATTTACCGCAATTTGTTCCTGAATTTCAACTTCTAATCCTAATTCTTCTAACTGTGAAACAATATAATTTCTAACTATTTCATGTTCAGCAGATCCTGTAAAATGAGGTTTTTTTGAAATTTCTTTTAAGTGAACTAATGCTCTTTTAGTTGAAAATTCGGTAGTTTTAACATCTTCTTTAATATCCCCTGAAGGCATTAATGAATAAAAACTATAGTAAACAGTACCAACAATAATTAAAATTGAAAGTATTTGATAGAATTTTTTTGAAATCAT
>SDWL01000358.1 GCA_004195315.1 Lutibacter sp. | reverse complement strand
TATTTTTACTTTGCATTCGCAGTTTTCCAAAAGCATAAGAGCGTGAGAACGTTGTTGTGAATTGCTTTCAAAATTGTATTTTTACTTTGCATTCGCAGTTTGGAGGAATGGATGTTAGGGCCTACGCTGTTGTGAATTGCTTTCAAAATTGTATTTTTACTTTGCATTCGCAGTTATTATTGGATTGATCCTCGAAGATGGACAGTTGTGAATTGCTTTCAAAATTGTATTTTTACTTTGCATTCGCAGTATATTAAAATCTGCTTATTTTGCAGGAATTGTTGTGAATTGCTTTCAAAATTGTATTTTTACTTTGCATTCGCAGTTCATTAAGATTTCTTTACTGTTCAACAATGTTGTGAATTGCTTTCAAAATTGTATTTTTACTTTGCATTCGCAGTATATCAATCTATAATCAGTTGATATACTGCGAATTAAAAAAATAGCAGCATTTAAAAAATGAGACTATTTTAAAAGAGTTCTAATTGTTGTGCTGGTTTTTCTAATACTACTGATTTTTGTCCATAAAACAATTGAATCATCCCAAATTGTTTATCGGTAATTTGTAAAACGCCTACTTTCCCAAATTCAGGTAAATTATTTTTAACTCTTTTGGTGTGTACATCTGCATTTTCTCTGCTTGCACAAAATCGTATATATATAGAAAATTGAAACATAGTAAAACCATCATCTAACAAATTTTTTCTAAAATGTGTTGCAGCTCTTCTATCTTTTTTTGTTTCGGTTGGTAAGTCAAAAAAAACAAGTATCCACATGCTTCTATATTCATTTAAACGTGAAAAATGGTTATTTCCCATAAATAGGATATAAAACCTTTCTATTTACCCCTTTAAAACATTCATATAAAGAATTGGTAGTTCTGCTCATAGCTACCATTAAAGGACTTTTATTACCATCAATAAAAACATCTATTGCTGGTAACTGTAATAAACTCATTTTTAAATTTGTTGTTAATTCATTGTATGGTTTATTCATTTTTATAATATCATTTACTAACACATCAACATACACCCTATAAGGCTCCATAATATCATCAGCCAAACAAAATGCATTGTACTTATTATGATGAAAAATACCAACACTTGGTAACATTCCTGAACTTACCAAAGCACGTGCCGTAACTGCTCTTAAAATAGCGTAACCATAATTTAATAAATTATTGGGAGGTGCATTTTTTTGTCCTCTAGTAAAGTTTTCTATGTTAAAAATATGTTTCCAATAATACACCGCAGCTCTACTTTCATGATTTTCGGTATCACCGCTTTTAACATTACTTGCCCATTTGTACATTTTACGTGCAGGTATGTTTTGCTGTGCTAAAAAATTTGCTTGGTTGGTTATTTTTGAACTTATGGTTTGTTGCCACAGGTTTTTTTGAAGTGGTGCACTAGCGGTTAGTTGATGTCTTATTCGCTCACTTTGCTCACTATGCCCTACTAAAGGTTGTAAAAATCCTGTTGGCATATGAAATGTATCACAGGTGATAATTGCTGCTTTATTTTGTAATAAATTCGCTATTAACCCATTAGTTATCGTTATTTGCTGGCTTTCTAACACTACTATTCCAATATCTTCAATAGGTACTATTTTAGTCTCTTTGTCACTTTCTGGATAAGCAATTAGCAGTTGATTATTTTTAGTACTTAAATATGCTGGAGAACTAAAAAACAAGGTTCGCTTTATCATAATTTATTATTTTAACCTAGTAGGTGTATTATTAAAGATACTTTATAAATTACTGTTAAACTTTTGCTACATTTCCTAATCTATCTACTTGTAATTTCAAACAAACTTCTTTAATCATCATTCCATTAATATCTCTCTCCATCTTATTCAAAGCTGAAAATTCAAATTTATCTTTTATTGAAGTTGCTATATTATTTTGAATACACTGTAATTTATTTTGTGTTGTGCTCACCATTTTATATACTCTATTTACCTGTTCTTTACTGAAATTAGTAAAATCAATAGTAGTTGGGTTTTCTAATTCATCAATGGTTGGTACATATACCAAATCGTTTGGAGAAAGGGAAAAGAGAAACCGCCCTTTATCTCGTTTTATTGGTATTACTGTTCTTTCGTTTTTTGGTAATAATGCTACTTGTTTTTGATGTTCTATAATTTCGTTTAAAGGAATGGTTTCGTATTCTCTTTTTTGCTTTTCTTCATTCCAATAAATGGCAAAAAACAGATTTGTTCCTTTTGCTGCTTCAACATATTTTTTGTTTTTTACAGATTCTTTATTTTCTGAAATAGGGAATTTACTACCAGCTTCATAAATCCTAACTTTATAAATAGGCTGGTGGTTTTTACCATTATTTAAAACAACAATATTGTTATTTAGATCATCTAATCCATCTATGCCAAAAGCTAAATCAAATTGTTCTTCCCCATCTTTATCAAGATAGTTTTTAATATGATTTTCTAATATTTTTTGAATACCTGTATCTGTAATACTTTCTAATTGCTTACGCGTAAATTTATCTGTTAAAGTTGTACGTGTTGCTGTAGCTTCAATTTGTTCAAAAA
>SDWL01000357.1 GCA_004195315.1 Lutibacter sp. | reverse complement strand
TTTTGGTAGCTTTTTTTTCGCCAGTGTTCATTTTGTGTTTTCATAAGTGACTATAATTAAGTGTTTAATTTTTAGTCAACCTATTTCAGGAAAGTACAAATCCGCGGTTAATTACAACGGGTTTGTATATGGAAAGTAGCAGTTATATTTGTTACTTTTTTCGTTTTAGCAGTAAAGTAACAGAAAAGCACAAATTTTAAAAACTTGTACTTATTCTGCTATTTTTTATATACGTGGTTGTGATTTGTATGGTTTATTTATCTTTAATATCAAATAATTCCTCAATTAGGAAACCAACGGGAAATTCATCGTTATCTTTTATACTTACCCAATACGCAATTAACATTAAATGATATTCAGTTTGTTCAATACTATACAAATATTCTGAAAACAAAAAACGAATTTCATAATCTACCTTATTTTCCAAAATTGCATCATTCATTGAAGCAATAATTAGTTCAATAAATGATGATTTTACACCTTTCTCAAATATATTATTTTTCTCGTAAAAAATAAATTCTTTTACTCTACTTGCATCAGCATTTATAATCCCCCAATCACTTCCGTGATAATCAAATTTTAAATCTAAGTCAACATTCTCAAATGATTTTTCCATTTTAAATTATTTTATGGTATATAAGTTCCAAGTGAGTTTAATGAAGATAAAGTCTCATTGATAGGGAAAGCAGATTTTACTCCAGAACCACTAGGGACTAGGCGGATATGAGTAGGTTTAAAAATTACCCCATCACCATCCCTAAAAATTCTACCTATATCTTGTAAACTTTCAGGAATAGGAATGTCTCTAGCGCCATTGCTTAATTGACTTAAATGTTTAGAAATAAAATTTTCAGCTAACACATCATCTAACCATTGTCCTTGTGGTTTTCCAGGAGTATTTATAGCTCTCATTTTAAGGAAAATAGAATTATGGCTGCCGTGTACTTTAAAAGTATGCCCAATTGTTTTACCAATCATATTACCCGAAGGAATATATTGAGCAGCTTTTAAACTTTTTAAAGTATTACTTAAAGATACTAGAGTAATTTTTTGACCTCCAAATTTGGCTGCTAAATAAGCACCACCACCTTTACTAGGAGAAATTATGGCTAAAACATCAAATGTTGAAATAGCAACATCAACTAACTCTTGTGCTAAAGTCTTCTCATATTCAATTGCCAATGTTCTATTTCGTTTACGGATAGTAAATAATTCTCCGAGAGTTTCGTTCGATACATCATTTGGAATAGTTAAACCAATTTTAGGCATTATTTTTCTTATAATGCTTCCTTGATACTCATTTTCAGTTGTATATTCAAAGTAAGCAAGTATTAGGTTACCAATACCATCTATTGCTCCATCAATTATTTCAACCGCTATTTTAGCACCTAAAAGCGGATCTTCAGGTTCATAGTCTTGAAGAGGAGCATCACCTAAAGAAACAACATTTACATTGTTTAAATAAGGTGAAATATCCCATTCAGTATTGTTTACTAAAGAGTTAATTAGCCCATCCACAATGTTTTGAGCGTGAGGATTATATTGATTTATATAAAGAAAATCAAATATATTATCTTTAGCAGTAGAGTTTAAATTTAAAAAATCTTGTTGAGAAGTAGAAAGGTTCATCCAAAAGGCTTGATATTCAGAAGTAATTGAAATACCTGTAGTTGTATTAGGAGCGCAATCGGTAGTTATTCCACTAATAGGTAGTGAATCTGAAATACTTGTACCAGACATACTTGTACAATCTGTATTATCTGTAGTTGTGCCACTGCTACCATCACCCGAAGTTCCATCGTCCGGGTTATCATTTGGATAAGTACTTCCTCCACTTGCCCAAACTGTCTGACAAGATTCGTTCCAACGTCCATCACTATATGCACATTCATCCCATCCTGTTGCATCACTGTGTCTATTTTCATCGCAAGGAGCAGGAGGAGATATTACACAGATTTCAACAAAATACCCAGCGGCGCTTGTTTTTGCTATTGTGTTTTTTATGGAAGATTTAGAAATTAATTCTTCCTTGGTAGTCCAAATAATTTCTCTTTCAAGAGAATATTTAGTAATATTTCCTTGATAAGTTGCTATGTCAAACGAAAGAAAACCTTGAGGAGATAAATTAGAGTAATACCAGTTCGGGTCAGGTTCATAATTTAATATATAGGCAATATACCCATTTTCTGTTTCATGTAAATATAGATTTTCAAAGTTTATGGTTTCAGAATCATTTTCAAATTTAAAAGTATATGTAGAATATCCTGTTTGATTGGTATATTGAATTATTTCTTTAGTATTAATGTTGGTAAGGTTAAGAAAATTATCAGAACTTTTAGAACTAACTGAACCTTTGGAATTTACATTTTTCACATTTTCAATGACAGGTTTTAAATCAATCAGATTATCAAGAGAAGTAACCTTGTAAATTATAGGATTGTCAACTTGATTTAATTCAATGGAATTTTCTTTTTCACAATTCAATAGCTGTCTCTTATACACATCT
>SDWL01000356.1 GCA_004195315.1 Lutibacter sp. | reverse complement strand
GTCCAATAGTTTAAATTATTAATTTCTAAATGCGTGTTTAACGAAACACTTTCTCCCAATAATTGGAAAATTTCGATATCTATAAATTTGCTATTAGGTTTTAATTCTTCAGCAGTTGCTAAAAACTTTTTTTGAGAAATTTCAATATGTTTTTTTTCTAAGTTTCTAACTTCAACAAACAATCGAATCATTAATGCATATAAATCATACATTTTATCAATACTGGCATACAAGAATTTCTCTTCCTTATTTAGGTTGTCACTTTTAGATTGTAGCAAAGCATAAACCGATTGCATTACTTTAACTCTAATATGTCTTCTATTTATCATTTAAAGAACTTTGTTTTTTGTTTTTAACAGTGCAAAAATACTACTATTTTTTAGAAATGAAATACTGTTTTTAGTTTTTTAAACAAAGTTAAATCTATCTTAAACCAATTAAATTAAAATTTTATTAATGTATCTTCGTGCATTCAAAATTGAAGTAGCATTAAATTCTTTATGAAAGCTTTACAATACTTAAATAAATACTTTATAAAATATAAATATAGATTACTTATAGGGATTGTTATCACAATCTTTTCCAAAGGGTTAGCCTTACAAGTACCACAGCTAATACGAGAATCTGTAAATATTGCTGAAGATTATAAAAATGGCCTTGTTTCTGATTTATCTTTTGTTAAATCTGAACTTTTAAATAATATCCTTTTAATAATTGGAGCTGCTTTACTATCTGGTTTTTTCACTTTTTTAATGAGACAAACCATTATAGTTACTTCTAGATTGATTGAATTTGATTTAAAAAATGAAATTTATCAACAATACCAATGCTTATCTTTAAACTTTTATAAAAAGAATAAAACAGGCGATTTAATGAATCGCATAAGTGAAGATGTTAGCAAAGTACGAATGTATTTTGGTCCTGCAATTATGTATACCATGAATATGTTGGTATTATTTGTAGTTGCAATTATTAAAATGTACAATATAGATCCTGTACTAACAAATTACACATTATTGCCATTACCTTTTTTATCTGCATCTATCTATGTTTTAAGTAGAATTATTAACAAAAGAAGCACCATTGTTCAGCAATATTTATCGAAATTAACAACCAATGCACAAGAAACATTTTCGGGAATTAGTATATTAAAATCCTATGGAATTGAACATAAAACTACCGTTGAGTTTGAAAAACTAACTAATTTAACAAAAGAAAAAAATATTGATTTATTTAAAGCAAATGCTTTATTTTTTCCACTAATGATTTTATTAATTGGATTAAGTAATATTTTAGTTATTTACATTGGTGGTTTACGTTATATTGAAGGAACAATTACCTTAGGTGTAATTGCTGAATTTATTATGTACGTAAATATGTTAACTTGGCCTGTAGCTGTTGTTGGCTGGGTAACTTCAATGGTTCAACAAGCTGAAGCCTCTCAAAAACGTATTAATGAGTTTTTAGAATTCGATCCTGAAATAAAAAATAACTGTAGTACTCCTTCAAAAATTCTAGGTAACATTGAATTTAAAAATGTTTCTTTTATATATGATGATACAAGTATAACTGCTCTTAAAAATATTAATTTTAAAATTCAGAAAGGGAAAACATTTGCAATTTTAGGAAATACTGGCTCAGGTAAATCAACAATTATAAATTTAATTGCTCGATTATATGATGTTGATACTGGTGAAATTTTAATAGATAGTAGGAATATTGAACATCTTAATTTAGATAACTTACGCCAAAGCATTGGTTTTGTACCTCAAGAAGCATTCTTGTTTTCAGACACTATAAAAAATAATATTAAATTTGGTGATGAAACTGCTTCTGATGCAAAAATTGAACAAGCAGCTAAAGATGCATATATCCATCACAATATTATTGATTTTAATGACGGATACAACACGTATGTTGGCGAAAGGGGCGTAACACTTTCTGGCGGACAAAAGCAACGCATTTCTATTGCTAGAGCGATTATTAAAGATCCCGAAATTTTAATTTTTGACGATTGTTTATCCGCAGTTGATACAGAAACAGAAGAAATTATATTGAATAACTTATATAAATTTAGTAAAAATAAAACAAGTATAATTGTAAGTCATAGAATTTCATCTGTAAAAAATGCGGATTCAGTTATTGTACTTGAAAAAGGAAAGATAATTCAACAAGGTTCACATAACGAGTTAGTTAATATTAATGGATATTACAAAGAACTATATGAACAACAACTTTTGGAAAAAGAAATATAAAAATAGTGAAATAAGTCAAATATTTTTATAGATTTGTGTAGAAATCTAATTATAAGATTAATTAAAATAGAGAGTTAATTATGGAAAAAGAACATTTAGAACAAGAGGAAATATTCTCACAGGTTCTGAGAGCAGGAAGAAGAACTTACTTTTTTGATGTAAGAGCTACAAAAGCTGAAGATTATTATTTAACAGTTACTGAAAGTAAAAAATTCACACATGATGATGGATCTTTCCATTACAAAAAACACAAAATTTATTTATACAAAGAAGATTTTACAGAATTTAATGAAATGCTAAAA
>SDWL01000355.1 GCA_004195315.1 Lutibacter sp. | reverse complement strand
ATATTTACATTTGTACCTATAATTATTGGTGTAATTGCATTATTACTTACGCCAGTATTAAAAAAATTAATGCACGGAGTGAAATAATTTTAACTATTATTTTAACTAATAACTTTAGTATATTAAATAGAACTTTGTAATTTTGGCAAAATATTTCCGTCAATTAGTAAAGTAACTTTAAACAAGTTTAAAAAAATGAAGAAAATATTAATTTTAATGCTAACCATATTTAGCATTACACTTACAGCACAAGAAATAAATTGGGTGACGCTTGAAGAAGCTGTTGAGGCTCAGAAAACAGTACCCAAAAAAATATTTATGGATGCTTATACTGTTTGGTGCGGACCTTGTAAAATGTTAGACAAAAACACATTTAGTAATAAAGATGTAGCAGATTATATTAACAAAAATTACTATGCTGTAAAATTTAATGCTGAAGGTAACGAGACAGTTAATTTTAAAGGTGTAACGTACACAAATCCTAATTTTAACCCCAACACTTCAGGTAGAAATAGTTCGCATGAGCTATCTGGTGTTTTTGGAATTAGAGCATATCCCACTTTATTGTACTTAGATGAAGAAGCAAATCTTATAGCTCCTATATCAGGATACAAAACACCAAGTCAATTAGAACTTTTCTTAAAGTTTTTTAATGAAGCTGATGTAAAAAATATCACCAAAGAATCTTGGGAAAGTTATTCATCTAATTTCGTACCTGAATTTAAAGATTAAATAAAAATTATTTTAAAATATAAGCTCCTTTTTGCATTGTACTGTAAAAAGGAGTTTTATTTTCTATACAAGTCTGCTCCCATTTAGTTACATAACTTTTATAATTTGAACCATCAGCTATTAATAGTTTTGGCTTCAATATTTTTATCAATCTTTCCAAATTAATTTTTGGAGATTGTTGTAAGATTACAATGGTGGGTTTAATGGTTTTAACCTCATAAATTTCTAAACTATCCACTACTAAAATAACTTCATTTTTGAATTTATATACGTTTTTAACTTTTATAGTTTTAAGCTTCCCTTCTATCCCTGTGCCAATTAAATATGGTTTTATTGCATAGTTATTCTGGGTTAAAGAATCAGCTGAGCTCATTATTAAATTAGCTCCAACTCTATTTCCAACAATACTTCTTTTAGACTGATTAAACACAATTAATTCATTAGTTGATTGCAACTTGTATTTTTCAAAAACGAAAATTAATTGGATAAATATCAATGAAAATAACACAAAAACAAAACGATTAAAACCCATCTTCTCAACCCATTTTATAGTTATAAATATAAAAGCATAGAATGCTATCATTAACACCAAAGAAAATGAAATATTTTGAATGATAAAAAATTCCTGATTAGAAATCCATGCTACAAAATTATTCATAAACTGAATGATATAAATATAAGAATCTCCCAGAAACTGTGGTAAAATATCCAGAATGGCTAATGTAATAATTATAATTCCTGCTGTTAAAATAAATCCCAGAAATGGAATTATCAATAAATTAGACAGAAAAAACAACCCAGGAAACTGATGAAAATAAAATAAACTTAAGGGTAAAACACCTATTTGGGCAGCTATTGAAACCGTAAATAATTGCCATATTTTATTTGGCAACCAATAGTTTGGTCTCCATAAATTATACAATTTGGGTTGAATCCAAACTATTGAAAAAACTGCTAAATAACTTAATTGAAAGCCAATTTCAAACAAATAAAATGGGTTAAACAGCAATAAAAAGAACATGGAAATTACCAATGTATTATACACATTAGAACGCTGAATTAATTGCATACCTATTGTTAAAGCAGTAAACATAGAAACTGCTCTTACTACCGAAGCCGACAAACCAGCAATAATAGCATATACCCAAAGTAAAAGTATAATGAATAATGTAGCAATTAATTTCCCATTTTTAAAATAGTCTAACGGTTTAAATAATAGAATTAATAACCCTAAAATTATTCCAATATGCAACCCTGAAACTGCTAAAATATGTATAGCGCCAGCACCTGAATAACTTTCTAATAAATCGCTAGAAATAGTATTTCTTTGTCCTAATAATAACGCATTTATTACAGCTAATTCATCATCTTTAAATCCATTCTTTTTTAATGAAATATTAATTTTTTCTCTTATTCCTGATGCGATGCCTTTTAATGTATTACTGTTATTTTGAAGTGCTAAAAATGCAGATTTTTGAAGTTGTATTTGGTAATGAATTTGTTGGTTTTGTAAATATTTTTTATAATTAAAACTATAGGGGTTTAATGGTTCTTTAATATTCTCTAGCTGTGTTTTAACAACTAAAATATCATCAACTTGAAATTGTTTACCTATACTATCTTTTTGTATGTTAACTAAAATTTTACCAATTGTTTTATGACTATTAAGCTGTTGAACTTTTGCTTCATACTTATTGTAATAAGTAGTTGGTTTTAATACTTTTTGTATTTCAATTAATAATGATGTTGGTCTGAGCGTAGTAAATTCAGAAGAATTAGAATAGTGTTGTTCTTTATTTAATTGATTTTTATAATTTATTGAACT
>SDWL01000354.1 GCA_004195315.1 Lutibacter sp. | reverse complement strand
TTGCAATACAGTTTTTTCATGCTTTATCAAGCCATGAATATTCAATTTCAAAAATTCAAAATAAGATTCAAATAGACGAAACACATTCCGTTAATTGTTCGATTTTTCATTTTGATATAAATTACAATACTATTGAGTTTTCTTCAAGTTTTTCAACAGCTATAAACAGTTTAATTGAAGAACAAATTATTACTAATGAAGAACAAATTATTGCTTTAAAATTTCCTTCTAATACATCTAGAGCGCCACCAAAGTTTATTTTTTTATAGTTAATCATAAAATAATAAAAATATTTATATGAAATCTGCTCATTAAAAGTTTCTCACTTGAAGAAATAATTAATCTTTAGTTTCATGTGAATTATAACTAAGTATTAAATTTAACACATGAAATTATATAATATAATCCTATTTCTTGGATTCTCTCTTTTTGTACATGGCCAACAAAACGTATCTGGAATTATTACAAATATAAAGAATGAACCTTTATTTGGCGTTGAAGTATATATAGATGATCTTCAGAAAGGAACTTCTACAAATGAAAAAGGGCTTTACCAGTTAAATAATTTACCTAGTACTCCTTTTAAAATTACTATCTCTTTTATTGGTTATGAAACTCAAACTAGACTAATGAATCTCTTTGAAAATGAAACAAAATTAAACATCATATTAGATGAAGCTATTTTTAAAATGGATGAAATTATAATTTCAACATCATTTAATAAATTACAATCAGAAAATGTAATGAAAGTTGAAAGGGCTACTATTCAACAGTTAAAAAACAAGGGTGCTGCAACACTTATTGAAGGGATAAGTTCCATTGCAGGAGTTTCACAAGTTTCTACTGGAATTGGGATAGGAAAACCAGTAATTCGTGGTTTAAGAGGTAACAGAGTGTTGGTTTACACACAAGGAATTAGACTTGAAAATCAACAGTTTGGTGATGAACACGGATTAGGAATTGACGAATCAAGTATAGAAAGTGTTGAAGTAATTAAGGGACCCGCCTCGCTTCTTTATGGTTCTGATGCATTAGGAGGTGTTTTGTATTTTAACCCAACTAAATTTGCTAAATTAAATACTTTTGACTTCAATTTTAATCAAAAATATTTTTCAAATACAAAAGGTAGTAATACTACTTTTGGTGTAAAACAATCCTATAATTTTTGGAAATTCTTAGTTAACGGAAGCCACAATTCCCATAGCGATTATAAAATACCCGATGCTAACAGAGTAACCAATACTCGCTTTAATGAAACCATTTTTAATTCAGCAATTGGCTTTAATAATAAGGTGCTTACCAGTACATTACGCTTTAATTTAAATACTACTAAAGTTGGTATTCCAGAAGAAATAGGTATTAAAAATACACATAAAACACCACTACTTCCTTATCAGGATTTAAGCAATAAAATGGTAAGTTTAAACAATATCATTTTTTTACAAAATTCTAAAATATCAACAACTTTTGGTTATACTCATAACGATAGAAAAGAATTTGAAGAACCTCAAGATCCATCTTTACATTTAAAACTAAAAACATTTAGTTACGATACAAAATGGCATTTACCAAAATTTAAAAAGATTGAAACAATTATTGGGATTCAAGGATTGCATCAAACAAATAAAAATTTTGGTGAAGAAATTTTAATTCCAAATGCTGAAATGAACGATTTTGGTGTGTTGTTAACCAGTTCGTATGATTGGGATATAAATAGTATTCAAGGTGGAATTCGTTTTGATACAAGAAACCTTACATCTGAAAAACATAATGTAATTCATGGTGATGAAGAACATATTTTTGAAGCTATTGATAAATCTTTTGAAAACATTACGACTTCATTAGGCTATAAAACAACATTGTTTAAAAAAGTAACAAGTAGATTTAATTTCGCATCGGGTTATAGAGCTCCAAATTTAGCTGAATTAACTTCTAATGGTCTGCATCACGGTTCAAATCGTTTTGAAATTGGTAATCCTAATTTAAAAAGCGAACAAAATTTTCAATCAGATATAGCCTTAGAGTACAATACTAAACACTTTGAAATTTTTGCTAATGGATTTTATAATTACATTTCTAATTATATTTTTATTTCACCAACTGGTGAGTTAGAAGAAGAAAATTTTATTTACCAATACATACAAGATAAAGCGAAATTATATGGAGGTGAGTTTGGAATTCACCTACACCCACACCCACTAGATTGGGTGCATTTAAATAGCAACTACGAATTTGTAATTGGAAAACAGAATAATGGTGATTATTTACCTTTAATTCCTGCACATAAACTCACAAATACCTTAAGAGCAGAATTTGACAATTCAAAAAAGTTACAAAATGCATTTATTGCCATCTCCTTAGAGACTACTTTTAATCAAAATAAAGTTAGTTTATTTGAATCACCTACTAACAATTATAATATAGTAAACATTGGAGCCGGCACAAGAATTCTAATATCAAAAATTGATTTTGACATAAATTTAAATGTTAACAACCTATTCAATAAAGAGTATATCTCACATTTATCTCGTTTAAAAGCTGATGAAATTAATAATAT
>SDWL01000353.1 GCA_004195315.1 Lutibacter sp. | reverse complement strand
GATTTATAGCAGTTTGATGTTTAAAATTAAGGCGAGCCATAATAGGAAAATGGTCGGAATAATTAACATCAAATGTTTTAAAATTATTGATTTCAATTTCTTCATCTACCAAAATAAAATCTATTCGTGTTGGAAACGTATAATTATATGTTTCCCCAAACCCTTTACCCGCAATTTCAAAAGCATCATTTTTACCATTTTTTAAGGTATTATATACCCAAGAAAAAGCAGTATTGTTAAAGTCGCCACAAATAATTGATTTATTGGTTGTTTTTTCTTGATGTTGAATAATTAATTCAGCTTGATCTGCTTGTTTTTTAAAAGCTTTTTCAACTCTTATTTTAAGTTTTTCAGAATTTTCCTGATTAAAATAATCTTCTTTCGGATTAATACTTAAAGATTCTAAATGTACATTATAGACTCTAATAGTATCTTTATTTTTAATGATGTCCACAAAAATGGCATTATTGCTACTATTTGAAAAGTTTAAAGAACCAGAATTTATAATTTTATATTTTGAAAAAATAGCATGACCAAATAGTTTACTTTTTTTACTAGCATTTATATATTGATAAGGAAATTTAAATCCCATTTTTATTGTAGGATTGAACTCTTGTAAACATAAAATGTCAGGTTCTTTTTCATTAATAAAATCATAAATATTCTGAGCAACATTTTCTTCATTAATCCAATTGTAAATATTAAACATTCGCACATTGTAGCTCATTACTTTTAAATCAGTGCTCAATAAAATCTTTTTTTCTTCAAATGAATATAATTTTGTAATATACTGAAATCCAATTAGTAAGATAATTGATGATATTAAAAACTGACGTTTTAATTTTACAACCCAATAAAGTACAAATACTAGGTTAATAAAGATTAAAATAGGAATAGAAAGACTTAAAAATGATATTAATGAAATAGTATTTGGAGAAATATAATAGCTTAAAAATGAAATTAATAATACCGTTGCAAAAAGTGAGTTTACAACAGCTATAAATTTATCTAAAAATGATAATTTTTTCATTAAACACTATTTTTTTCCAGCTCTAAATAAAAAATCTTTCTCTTCTTGTGATAAACTTTCGTAACCAGATTTACTTATTTTATCTAGAATGTCATTAATTTTTCTTTGTCTTGTAAGAGAAACATCTTGTGTTGTAGTTCTACTTTTAGTTTTGTAAACAGCTTTAAAAGGCGACTTTTTTTTAGGTTTAAATAAGTTGGTAAAATAATCTACAATACCTTCAAACCAACCTCCAATATCGTTTCCTTGTTCTAGTTGTTTCGAATAAATATAACCAAAAATAGCACCACTTAAATGTGCAATAGCACTTCCTTTATCTGGGTTTGCCAATTGCAATATGCTTAACACCACCCAAATAGCGGCTAAAACCCATAATTCTACACTACCTATAAAACGTAATCTAATGGCATATCGGGGAATTTTAGTAGCAATAGCAATAAAAATAGTAGTTACTGCTGCAGAAGCACCGGCTAAAGGAAAAGCAGCCGTTTTATCTATAAAATAATAGTAGGCTAAAAATATAACCCCTCCAAAAATCCCTCCTAAAAAGTAAAAATTTAAAAATTGTTTTTTCGTGTAAAAGTTCAAAAATAAGTTTCCAATGTAATATAAAACTAACAAGTTAGATAGCACATGAAATATATTCTGATGAATAAAAGTATATGTTATTAAAGTCCAAGGTTTGTATAAAAAACTATCTAAATTTGAAGGCAGCGCAAACCATTCAATAATGTATTTATTGAGTAATACAGTTATAAAAAATAAAAATACGTTAACGTAAATTATTTTTTCTGTTATGTTTGCTTTATTAAAAGCGTGCTTTATGTCGTTTATAATATTCAATTTAGTTCCAGCGTTTAAATTGGTTTTGTTTCCAATACCAAGCAATTAAAAAACCTATTAAAGCACCACCAACGTGTGCAAAGTGAGCAATTCCACCACCAAATAACGAGAATCCTGTTACTCCAGAAAATAAGTCGAGCACAATTAAAGCAGGAATAAAATATTTTGCAGCTATTGGAACTGGTAAAAATATCAATGCTAATTTTGCGTTTGGAAAAGACAAGCCAAAGGCTACTAATATTCCATAAATAGCACCTGAAGCACCAACTGCGGCCGTATTATAAATTTCATTTACACTTTGAAGAATTTCATTTGAATATTGTACAGATGGATCCATCAAAGAAAGAATTTCAGATTGAGATGCTCCTAAACTAATTAATTCTTGAATTCCAGAATTAAATTGAAAATAATTCACCAATGTATAAATGGCACCAGCACCTAAACCTGCTGAAAAATAGAAGAATAAAAATTTATTCCGTCCCCACATCTGTTCTAAAGGTGTGCCAAAGGCCCATAAACCATACATATTAAATAAAATATGCATAAATGATTGTTGACTATGCATAAACATATGTGTTACATATTGCCAAATTCCAAACTGAGGATTTTCAGGAAAATATAATGCGAACATATTTTGTAACCCTAAATTAGGAACTAATTGAGGTACTATAAAAAATATGACATT
>SDWL01000352.1 GCA_004195315.1 Lutibacter sp. | reverse complement strand
AGATGTGTATAAGAGACAGTGTTGGAAATATGCTGGAACCGAAATATTTTCTAATGATTTAAGAAAAGAATGGCTGATAAGCAAGCTAAAACGATATGCTATTCCTTATTAAATTACCCTTTGTAACCAGCTCTTTTTCTCCATATCGCCATAATTATAACCGTAGTATTTGTAGTAATAATTTTTAGAAAAATCAACATCGTTTACAATTAAAGCAAAATCATTAAATCTTTTTTCATCATATAGTCTTTTAGGTAAGTGCAAGAAATTTTTATCTAAAAAATCTGCTCTAATAACATATAAACAAGTTCTGGCGTATTTATTCAATAATAATGTATCTGTTAAATTACCTATAGGTGCAGTATCTACAATTACATAATCATACTGTTCATCAGCCTCTTCAAATAATTGTTCTATTCTACTACTTCTCATATAACTTGAAGGATTTCTAGGTGTTTTACCCGCACCAATAACATCTAAGTTTGCCAATTCTTGTGAATTAACTACAACATCTTTAATCATTAACTTAGTGTTTTTAACATACTCTGTAACTCCATATTTAGCTTCTAGGCCTAAATACTGGAGTAATTTTGGAGCTCTTAAATCCATTCCTATTAATAGAACTTTTTTACCTGAAAAAGCCAAAGTTCTTGCAAAATTTAGAGCAATAAATGATTTACCTTCACCACTAATTGAGCTTGTAATTAAGATTGTTCTATTATCTCCACCTTTTTTTGAAAGCATAAATTCTAAATTCGCATCAAGCATTCTAAAAGATTCAGCAGTGCCTGAAAAATCTTTTGAAGCAATTAAAAAATGCTCTACTTCCTTTGATTTTATAATTTCCCCTACAATTGGAATATCAATTAGTTTTTCAACATCTTTACTACTGTAAATTTTTGTATCTAAAAGAGATACCAAATAAATAAAACCAACAGGTATAACAAAGCCAATTAGCATAGATGCTAAATAGATAATTTTAGAATTTGGATATATAGGATTTCCATACGAAAATGCTTTGTTAATTATTTTAGCATCTGGCACTGTTGATACTAATGAAAGTGCATTTTCTTCACGTTTTTGCAGTAGATACAGATACAATGATTCTTTAATTTGTTGCTGACGTTCTATTGATCTATATTCTTTTGCTTTTTTAGGTATCTTAATTAAACTTGATTGAATTGAATAATCTTTAGATTGTAAATTTGAAACCCTAATATTAAGTGCCGTTTTAAAATTTATTAAGCTATTTTTTAGGTTTTGCTTCATAGCTTCAATTTTATAAGTAAGATCAACCACAACTGGGTTTAGGCTGCTAGCACTATTTGAAAGTTTTTGCTTTCTCAATACAAATTCATTATATTGTAATACACCCGCTTCAATATTACTGTCTTGAATTCCTATTTTTGTTGGCATTAATTCATAATCATCTTTATTAACAAAATCTTGCATAAATTCTATTAACTGAATTTGAGTTGAAATTTCGGCCAATACATCATCATTTGCAGAACCAGATTGTAAGAACATTCCAGCTTGTGTTTCAATATCAGTAATTTTATTATTTTTCTTATAAGATTCAACTTCATTTTCAACTGCAGAAAGTTCTTCATTAATTTTTTGAAGACGTTCGTCTATGAATTTAGCAGTATTAATTGCCATTAAATTAGTATCGTCAATACCTTCTTTATTATATTCATCAACAAGTGCATTCAAAATAAGGGTAGCTCTATCAATATTTTCAGTTGTCATTGATAATATTAAACCATTTGATTGTTTTCCCATTTTCCCAACTGAAAGAGAACCTAAAATACCTCCAACTTGAGATTTAACGGGTGTATTAACAATCTTTATTGTGTTTTCTCTATAATTTTTAATTAACGTATTATTTTCTATATTTAGTTGAAATAAAACACCGTTTAAATTAATTTCTTTATTAAAATTAAATGTATTTATTAATTCATCATTAGCATATAAATCAAAACTATAATCCTCATTTACCTTTATAGAAATTACGAATGAAATATCTGATGAGTTTTTAAAATTTATTTTAAATGGTACACTATTAAATAACTCAACCTCTCTTATATTACCAACTATAAAATATCTTGTATTTAACTGGTTATTAACAACTACCTTAGTTATTATTGGGAAAGATCTAATAATTTGAATTTCGTCTTCTATATAATTAGCACTACTCTGTGTAACTCCTAAATCTTGAAAAACAGCTAACTCACCACTTGCAGAATTTTTACTATTGTTTTTTATTAAGATGGTAGTTTCAACCTTATACAAATTTTTTAAAAATTTTAAGTAAACATAAGCTGATAACATTGTTATAAAAACGGATAGAACTATCCATTTCCAATATTGCAAATATTCTAAAAGGATTTCTTTTATATCAATGGTTTCTTCTTTATCGTTATGTTTTGAATTATTATTCATTGTGTAATTTGATAGTTGAAAAAAATTTAGTGTAAAAATACAAAAAATAAATTATGAAAAATCCATTTATTTGTGTTATCATACCATTTACTCTTAAAAAACAGCTTTATATAGTTTAA
>SDWL01000351.1 GCA_004195315.1 Lutibacter sp. | reverse complement strand
TCCCCAAGAAGGACCACCATTTGTATTTCTTTTTAAAGAATAAATAGATAAATCAACTGCGCTACCTGTAATATTTGCAATTTCAATCGCTTTATTGTTTGAAGAACCTTCAACATATTCTGAGATGAAAAGTTCGTTAGCGCTTCCAACTTCAGAAGTAGTAATAGATGCAATGTTACTATTTGCAGATGTATTTCCAGCAGCATCTTTTGCAACAACTATAAAAGTATATGCAGTTGCAGGAGTTAAACCTGACACATTGTAAGAGGTAACTGAAGTTGATGCTAAAAACACACCGTCTTTAGAAATTTCATAAGAAGTAACACCAATATTATCAGTTGAAGCAGTCCAAATTAAACGGGTAGTTATACTTGTTGAGCTACTAGTAACTAAATCTGTAATTGTAGTTGGAGCTTGAGTATCAATAATATTTGTTGTAGTTACAGTTTCGGTATTACTTACTGTTGAAGTATTTCCAGCGGCATCTTTTGCAAATACTGTAAAATCATATGAAGTATTTTGTGTTAAATTTATAACGGCATACGAATTTGTATTTGATGTAGCTAAAAACACACCATCTTTAAATATATCATAAGAGCTAATAGCAATATTATCGGTTGAAGCAGTCCAATTTAAATCTAAAGTTGTATTTGTAATATTAGATGAAATTAGATTTGTTGGTGCTGTTGGAGCTTCAGTATCTGGAGTACTATTTCCGAATAAATCTTCGGCTTGAGGGCCATTCCAAATTTGTGTAGCGAATGCAGGATTATCAATAAAAGGATTTCTATTTCCTTGAGAAAAAGCATTGGCGTTATTTCCGTGATATTCGTTCCTTGTTTTCTCTATTTGCGAAACAGGATCTTCTGCATTCCACTGTAAAAATAGATCAATCATAGCATCAGGAGTTGCTGCAGAACTTCCTATTCCAACACCAGTTGGTAAACATTGGTTTCCGTAACGTAAATACATATACATCATCATTCGGGATATATCGCCTTTCCATTCGTCACCAGCATACCAACCACCATTAGAATCTCCAGCCACACCACTTCCATTAGCGAACTTTTTGCTACTTCGTTGTCCGTTAAAAGTAACATCAGAAGGTCGTAAATGATGTGCATCAGAACCAGGTCCTGAAGTTCCTAAATTAGGTATTCCAAGTGATTTTGGGTAAGTATGTTCTCTATTCCAATCTGAACCAGCAGTACCTCCGTTTAAATTTTTACTTCTTGTTCTGTCTGTAACATAATTTCCATCATTGTCATTATATCCATAAATTAAGATAATATTGCTTTGTGTGGCATCATTTGGATCTAAATCGGTAATTTTTGAAGCATCCCAAACTTGAGAATAAGATAAAAAGGTTGTGTGTGTATTAATAATTTTTGTGGCTAATTCATTTTTTAAAGCTGTTCCGGAAAGAGATAAATTCACATCATTATAATAGGATGGAATTTGAGCTGTTAACCATAAAGGAATAATAAATAATACTAAAAAAGTAATTTTTTTCATAAGGGGTTAAATTTAAGTTTATTAAAGTAATAAATGTAACATATTGTAAATAGCCTAATATTAAGAATTTATTAATTTTATTAAAGAGTTTTTAACAAATTGTAATTTTTTTATGAAACTTATAGAAATAATATCTTTTTTTTAACAAAAAAAGATAGTTTTTTTGTTAAAAATTATTTTGCCGTTTATTTCTTCTCATCCTTTTTGGCCCATACCACAACCAAAAACCAGTTATAGTGAATAACAGTAAAGCGAAACCCATTATAGTGGTATATGTTAATTTGAATTGGTTTTGTGAAGTTTTAAAAAATTTGTCAAGTATTGACCCATCATGAATATGTTCAACAAAATCTGATTGTCTTTTTCCAATTTGTAATAATTCACCAGTAGCGCCATCAAGTTGAACTTCCCAATAATGATTTTCAAATAAAAATTTCACAGTTCCTTTATTTTTTCTAATATCAATACGATTAAGTTCTAATGATAAATCAGAAGAAATTGAATCGTGTAAAATATCATTTGCATTTTTATGTAAACTGCTAATAGGTAACCAATGCTTTAAATTGGTTGAGGTTCCTTCTATTGTTTTTGGTAAAAGAACGCCTAAACTATTGCTTTTCCAACCTAATAAAATTCCTGAAACAGAAATAAAAAAGAAAAACACAAAAAGTATAGCACCTGTTACTCTATGAACTTTTCTAAATATTCTTAAAATTTTAGCTTGTTGTTGTTTTGACCTATTTTTTGTCATTAAATTTATTTTGGGGTAAATAAGAATTTTTTAATTTGTTTGTTCAATAACAGAATTTAAGTTCATTTTTTCTTTAGGAATTAATCCTTTCAAGATTAAAACAATTCCAAAAACCATTAGTATAATACCCATAATTCGTTTCACTTTATAGGTGATTTTTGGCGTTAATTTCTTTTTTAATTGTTTTGCTAATACGATTTTTCCTATGTCAGTAATAAAATAACTGACTAAAATTACCGTGAAATAGTTAAATATTTTTGACGGATTCATTTGTAAATTTGCACCAACAATTACAATCATTCC
>SDWL01000350.1 GCA_004195315.1 Lutibacter sp. | reverse complement strand
AGATGTGTATAAGAGACAGTATCTATGCTTAAGCCAGTTTCAATTTTATTTTGATAGTTTATTTGTAATTTTGTTTTGTTATTAATAAAGTAGTTTATACCCAATGTCATCATTTCTTGATAACCAAATTGTTTTTGGTCTAAATCAGCATCAAAATATTCATATTTAAATACAGGTTGTATTTTTTTATTAACATTATAGGTTACCATTACATATGCACCTTGTCTTGTTTTACCTAATGCAATTGGATCAGTACCACAACCACCGTCAGCTGCTAAGTCAAATGCACCTTCATCATAAATATATTCACCTTGAATGGCGAATTCTTTATATTTAATTAATGCATCAAAACCATAAGTTGTTCTATCTAATTCAACATCCTCTTTTGGATAACCATATCTGAAACTAGCACCTAAGTTTATAAAATCTAATAATTGATAAGATGCGCGTCCTACTACATCTTTTTTAGTATTATTATCATTAACACCTAATCCTTTTCCATTCATTAAGGCAATTGAATATCTCAATTTTGTTTTGTTTGACCCTCCTAATAGCATTAATCCCATATCTCTTTGAGGTGCAACTAATTGATCGGCAACAATTGATCTATCAATAGTGGTTAAATTATTACAAGCTGTTGTAACGTCTCTACCAAATGGTGTTTTGAAAGATCCTAATGAAACTTTAGCCCATTCATTTTTGTCGTATGTTATAAATGCATCCAATAAATAGGCATCTCCACCACCAATAAATGCACTTGTTTCTAATACAGCATAGTAAGAAAAGTCATCGCTTATTCTACCGCGTACACCAAAACGAGCTCTTTTAAAATTGAAAGTATTTGTGGCGTCATCAGTAAAATAATTGTTGTATTGCGGTTGAAAATAACCAAAAAACGTTGAGCTACTTTTTTTAACTTCAGCTTTTTCTAGTTTGGTTGTTTTTTTTGCTGGTGGTGGCTCATCTTCACATCCTTGTGCAAAAGTTGCATTCATTTGTAAGGCGAAAATTACTGTAAATAGTAGTATTATTTTTGTTTTCATTTTTGTGTTTTTTATTAAAAAGCCCTAAAAAACTTTTATTACTTATAGGTATTAAAACATTCATTAAAAAAAATAATAAATGATGATTTTTAGAGCTTAAATTTTTTAATTATTTTATTAATTAGTAATTAAAGGTAAATTTTTTGGTTTTCCATCTACACCCCAGTAGTTTGATATAGGTGTGTTCCAATATGGGTTATTATTGTATAATCCATTCATTCCAAATGTTAAAGTATAAGCATCATAACCTAATACTCTTAAACAAGCTGTAATTAAAGCAGATGTTTGTCCAGTATAACAATATGTTACTATTTTAGCATTTGGATCTAAATTTTGAAAGTTATCGTTAAATGTAATTGGGCTAATTCTATATGCTCCGCTGATATGACCAAAACCTAAATAATGCGCCTCTGAAAAGAAATTATTGATAAAATAACCGTCTGGATTTTCTAATACATCAACATTAGCAACAGTTTTAAAACCTTCAGAAACAACTTGCTTTACACGTTCTTTAAGGATTGAATTTCCATCAGTTGAAAGTGAATTAATAAATGGAGTTTCAATAAAAACATCATTTATTGGAGCAACATCTGTTGACCAATTTGCATGACCTTGAGCTGGGTTTGAACCAAATTGATTATTCCAAGAAGTTGCTGTTTCCGGACTCCAGCTTGACATTCCCCATTTTAAAGCTTTGGTATTGCTATAACCATATAATTTCATTAATGCAGTTGCGTAAGTAGCTGTTTGCCCTGTATAGCAAACTACTAAAGCTGGTTTTCCAACGTTTTTTGCATTTTCTCCTTCTTTTAATATATCTGTAAAAGCTACGTTTTTTGCACCTTCAATATGACTAACATTAAATGCGTCAAGTGTTCTAATATCTATAATGTAGTAAGTGTCTAGAAATGTATTTAACCCAGCTAAATCTGGAGCTGTTGCAACTTTATCTGTATTAATTTTCATAATATCTAAGTCATTTGATATTACATAATCTTTAAGGATGTTAAATCTCGGTGTTTCAACAATTGCATTTTCGTCACCCTTATCACAAGATGTTAAGAATAGTGTAGGAATTAATAATAATCCTATTAGTAATAATTGTATTTTTTTCATGATTTGTATATTTATGTTTATTTATTGGTTTTATTCAATTATCGGAAAATTTTTAACATCTTTTTCACTAAACCCATCCCAGTCTTTTTTAATTAGTGTGGCATTCATATAGCTGTTTGCTCCGTAGCCTAAATTTGAAACATCATAACCTAATACATGAAGGTAAGCAACCACGTAAGCGGCTGATTGACCTGTGCTACAGCTAACTAATACTTTTTTGTTTGTTGGTAATGTATATAAATTGGCAGTTGAGGAAAGAGATGCTTTAGGTTGGTATCTAACAGAACCTATTATGTGTCCGTTATTGTATTTTTCTTCATTTACATAATTTACTATGTAAAAATCAGTTGGATTATTA
>SDWL01000349.1 GCA_004195315.1 Lutibacter sp. | reverse complement strand
AGATGTGTATAAGAGACAGAATTATATCAATTTAGAAACCTTGGTTGGCAATCATAATAACGTCACTATCTCAAAATCTATTGATGCTGTTTTTAATGAAATTAACAATCAACAGAAAATCAATTGGCTTTTTAAATGGTTTTTAGCATTTTCTGTGCTATTTTTGTTAATTGAAATGCTGATACTAAAATATTTCAATAAATGAATCTACTACTAAAATCTGCTACAATTATTGACAATTCGAGTCCTTTTCACTTTCAAAAAAAGGATATTTTAATTGAAAACGGAATCATTTCAAAAATTGCCAATTCAATAAATGTTGATACTTCAATTAAAGAAGTTCAGTTTGATAATCTTCATATTTCACAAGGTTGGTTTGACACTAGCGTTTGTTTTGGAGAACCAGGTTTTGAAGAACGTGAAACTATTGAAAACGGGTTAAAAACAGCTGCAAAAAGTGGTTTTACCGCAGTTGCTGTAAATCCAAATACATACCCGGTAGCAGATAATAAATCTGCTATTGAATTCATAAAAAATAAAGCAAATGGTTTTGCAACTTCATTATATCCTATTGGAAATCTAACTAAAGGCTCTGAAAGTAAAGATATTGCCGAATTATTTGATATGCAAAACTCTGGAGCAATTGCTTTTGGAGATTATAACAAACCTGTCTCTAACGCAAATCTTTTAAAAATAAGCTTGTTATATGCACAAAATTTTGATGGACTCATATTAAGTTTTCCCCAAGATGATACAATTGCAAGTAAAGGATTAGTAAACGAAGAAGAAAACAGCACAAAACTTGGATTAAAAGGTATTCCTGCAATGGCTGAAGAATTGCAGATTATACGTGATTTATTTATTTTAGAATATACTGGAGGAAAATTACATATTCCAACCATTTCAACAGAAAAATCTACAAAATTAATTAAAGATGCTAAAAAGAAAGGTTTAAATGTTACGTGTAGTGTGGCAGTGCATCACTTAATTTTAACAGATGATGAATTAACAAAATTTGATTCAAACACAAAAGTTTTACCACCTTTACGTACTTTAAAAGATACAAAAGCATTAATTAAAGGTTTAAACGAAGGTGTTATTGATATAATCACAAGCGATCATAATCCAATTGATATTGAGCATAAAAAAGTGGAATATGAAAATGCTAAATTTGGAACTATAGGCTTAGAAAGTTTATTTGGAGCTTTAAATAAAGTAATAAAAACTGAAACTTTAATTAAGTGTTTAACAGTTAACCCAAGAAATAGGTTTAATGTTGAAAATTTTTCAATTAAGGAAGGTGAAAAGGCTAATTTAACACTTTTTAACCCTGATTTTGAATATGAATTTACAGTAGCTAATGTTCTTTCTACCTCAAAAAATTCAGTCTTCTTAAATAAGAAATTAAATGGAAAAGTTTATGGAATTATAGCAAACAACAAAGTGGTTTTATAATTTATTAATACAAACAAAAAAATATGAAAAATCAGACTTGCATGACGGAAAATCAATAGCAATTATTAGCTACTTCACATTTATTGGGACAATTATTGCTTTTATAATGAACAATGATAAAAATAATTCATTTGCTGCATTTCATATTAGGCAAATGATAGGTTTATCACTTTTTTCATTATCTAATACATTTATTATTGATAGATATGCCGGTTTTTGGGCTAGTGGGATTGTTGGAATTGGTCTTTTTATATTTTGGATTATTGGTTTTATTGGAGCAATACAAGGGGAAGAAAAAAAAGTGCCTTTTGTTGGTGATTTATTTCAAGATTGGTTTAAAAATATTGGATAAATAATTAAAAATACTATTTTTGAAGTCGCGCCCAAAAGCGCGACTTTTATTTTATAACTATGGAAAAATTATCACTACAATATATTGTTAGAGAACCAAATCAGCAAACTGAGAATACTTCATTATTAATTTTATTACACGGTTACGGAAGTAACGAAGAAGATTTATTTTCATTTGCAACCGAATTACCTGAAGATTTGTTAATTATTAGTGCAAGAGCGCCTCAAAATTTAGGATTTGGAAGTTATGCATGGTACACCATTAATTTTACTGCTGAAGAAGGAAAATTTTCTGATATTCCTGAAGCAATTGAGGCTAGAGACAAAATAGCTACTTTTATTGATGAAGTACAAGGGAAATATAATATTTCACCAAACAAAACTTTTTTGTTAGGATTTAGTCAAGGTACTATTTTAAGTTATGCCGTAGCATTAAACTATCCTAAAAAAGTGCAAAAAATAATTGCTTTAAGTGGCTATGTTAACCCCGAACTTTTACCAACAAACTTAAAACAAGAAGATTATTCAAATTTAGATTTGTTTATATCTCACGGAAGTGTAGATCAAGTAATACCAGCTGAATGGGCAAAAAAAGCCCCATTATTTTTGAATGAGTTAAGTATTAAACATAGTTATCAAGAATATCCCGTTGGTCACGGTGTTGCTCCTCAAAATTTCTTCGCATTTAAGAAATGGTTACAAGAACGGATGTAA
>SDWL01000029.1 GCA_004195315.1 Lutibacter sp. | reverse complement strand
AGATGTGTATAAGAGACAGGTATTAGTATTATGATAGTCTATTATATTCTGAAGAGAATAATGTTGTTGGTCTGTTCCTAAAAATCTTGATTTGATTGCTTGTGAAGTAACTATTTTTCTTTCAGCTTTTAGATCCTGGTATGCTTGAAATAAGGCTGTTTGCATTTGATCAATGTATCCATTTATGATACGTGCTTCTTGAGTAGTTCCTTTAACCCTTGATTTAGCTTTGTCCCAGGAATCAATATTCACTTTTCTTTTTAAGCTAATATTAACTCGTTTTTGATTTACAGTGATCCTGGCAAAAAGTACAGCTTCGTTGTTTTTAGCACGTGAAGCGTTAATCCAAATTAGGATTGCAAAAGTGGTGGTTGTTTTCATAGTTGTCGTCTTTTTTAAGTTAAACTTTTTTTAAGACGAAAGTCAAATCAACTATGGTATTTGTCCTGATTACAAATCTTTAATTATTTGTTGACCAAAACCTATCAAATCTACAATAAATTATTAACTGTTTTATGCTTTTTTAAAAATACAACTTTTCAGTATTTACGCACTCTACAGCCATAATTCGGTCAACAAATTAATTTTTTTTATTTGTTGACCGATTTGTTGACCTATTTAATGTGTTTAAATCAATTTATCTGTTAACTCCTAAAATTCAAAACCCAGTAAAACCAATGGTTTGCTGTGTTTTGATTCAATTTGTTTTTGTTTTCGCAGAGAGGAAGGGATTCGAACCCTCGATACGTTACCGTATACACGCTTTCCAAGCGTGCGCCATCGACCACTCGGCCACCTCTCTATTTTTTATTCTAAATATAAATTAATTAAACCTGCTGGAGTTTCAACAATAATTTTACGATTTTCTCTATCAACTTTTTTAATAAAGTGATCAATCATTGGAATAAAAATTTCTGTTCCATTAGAGTTTACTTCAAACAAAGGTTGCGCTGAAGAATCATTAATTCCAGTTATTACACCAATATATCCATAATTAACATCTTCCATATCGAAATCAATTATTTCATGGAAGTAAAACTTATTTCCAGTAAGTTTTGGCAAAAATTTAAGTGGTAAATACAACTCAACACCCATGATAGCATCAGCGTCTGCTTCGTTTTCAACATCTTCAAAACGAATGCGAAGTTGATTTCCTTTTTGAAGAGAAATAGTTTCAATAAAAAATGGAACCAGATTATTACCCAAAGCAACAAATACTGATTCCAATTCTTGATAAAGTTCAGGTTCGTCAGTGTCTAATTTAACAACAACTTCACCTTTAAAACTATGTTTTCTTACGATTTTGCCTAAATAAAAACAATCTTCTTTACGCATTATCGAGAAATAAATTATTCTACTTTTCCATCTTCTGATGCAGCAGCTTGTGCGTCATCAATACTTTCTGGAGCTTTTTCTTCAACAACTTCTGCTGCAGCTTTTTCAGCAGCCTTTGCATCAGCTACAGCTTTTATTGCCGCATTTTCTGCTTCGTGTACAGCAGCTGAACGCTCTTCGTTAATTTTCACTTCAGCAGCCAATATAGTAGCTTTTGCATCTGCTTCAGCTTTTGTTAATCCATCTTTTTTAGCGGTAATTTTACCTGCTTTTTCATCAAACCAAACTTGGAATTTCTCTTCAGCTTGCGCTTCCGTTAATGCTCCCTTTCTAACACCACCTATCAAGTGATTTTTTAGCAAAGCACCTTGATATGATAAAATTGCTTTTGCTGTATCAGTTGGTTCTGCACCATTTTGTAACCATTTTACGGCCCCATCTACATCTAAATCAATAGAAGCTGGATTTGTATTAGGATTATACGTCCCAAGTTTTTCTAAATACTTACCATCTCTTTTTGAGCGTGCATCAGCAGCTACTATCCAATAGAATGGTTTTCCTTTTTTACCGTGTCTTTGTAATCTAATTTTTACTGGCATTTGTTTTAAATTTTAAGGTACGAAACCTTGGTTATTAATTAAGTGCGCAAAGATAATGAGATATTTTTAAATAACAATCTCTATTTCAGTATAATTTACACCAAACCTGTAAACCCTAAAAATGCTAAAGATAATAAGCCTGCAACCAATAAATTAATTGGCACTCCTTTCATTCCTTTAGGAATATTGGCCAATTCCATATGCTCCCTTAAACTTGCAAAAACTATTAATGCTAAAGCGAAACCTATCGAGTGTGAAACCGCAAAAAACACCGCTTTTAACAAGCTTACATTTTCAAGGCCTAATGCCAAAATTGCTACACCTAATACAGCACAATTTGTTGTAATTAAAGGTAAAAACACACCTAAAGCCTGATATAATGGCGGACTTACCTTTTTTAATATAATTTCAACCATTTGAACCAAAGACGCAATTACTAATATAAAAGTGATTGTTCTTAAATAGTCTAATCCTGCTGGTACTAACACATATTGATGTAATAAAAAGGTAACCATAGTAGCTAAGGTCATTACAAACAACACTGCACCAGACATACCAACTGATGTAGATACTTTACTAGATACACCAAAAAATGGGCAAATACCTAGGAATTGAGCTAATACAATATTATTAACAAAAACCGCGCTAATTAGTATAAGTATATATTCCATTTTTAATTATTTTTAATTGAAATTTTATTAAATAAAACGGTGATATATGCTAACGCTATAAATGCACCAGGTGGCAAAATAAACAAGATAAAAGTGTTTGCATCTTCTGATACAAATTTAAACTCAAACAAGCTTCCACTTCCTAAAATTTCTCGTGCAGCCCCTAAAGCAGTAAGTGCAATAACAAAACCAACCCCCATTCCTAAGGCGTCAATAATTGATGAAATTAAATTATTTTTAGATGCGAATGCTTCTGCTCTACCTAAAATTAAACAATTTACAACAATTAAAGGAATGAATATTCCCAATTGCTCGTATAAAAATGGTATGAATGCTTCTAAAACCATTTCAACAATAGTAACAAACGATGCTATAATTATAATAAAAGCAGGAATTCTAACCTTGCTTGGTACTTGTGATTTTATTAAGGATACAACAATATTAGACATTAACAATACGAACATTGTTGCAACTCCCATTCCTAATCCATTAAATGCAGATGAAGTAACACCTAAAGTTGGGCACATTCCTAACAGCATCACAAAAACAGGGTTGTCTTTTACAATTCCTTTTAAGAAATTTTGCTTTTGATTAATTGATTCAACCATAATTTTAATTTTTAGATTCTATTAATGAATCACTATATTTTATAAACTCATCAAAGGCCATTTGAGCCGCATCTCCAAAAGCTCTTGCCGTAATTGTAGCTCCGGTTAAAGCATCAACTTCACCACCATCGTTTTTAACTTTAAGGTTAAATTTTGAAGGATTCATATTTCTAAATTGTTTGAGGAATTTTTCACCTTTCATTTTTGTTCCTAATCCAGGAGTTTCTTTTTGTTCAAGAACTGCTATATTTTGAATAGCTCCATTTGGTTTAAATCCAACCATAATTTTTATCAATCCGCTAAACCCTTTGTCAGTTGTTCCAATTACTGCCGCACCAACAAATTCATTGTTTAAATAAGCTGGATAAATCTCAACGCTATCTTTAACTTTATCAGATTTAATTAATTGAATATCATCAACTGGGTTATTATCAAAAGTTGGAAGCACTAATCTAAGTGCGTTCACTTTTTGTTCTAGTTTTGCTTTCGCTTTTGGTCCGGCAGTGATATCATTAACATATCCTAATGAAAAACCAGCAATTATGGTTATTGCAAATAAGGATACTACCATGTTAATAAATGTATCTTTCTTCTTTTTCATAATTACACAATTTTAGATTTAATTTTAGATCCAAATCGGCGTGGTTTAAAACTACTATTGATTAATGGAACAAAAGCATTCATAATTAAAATAGCAAATGAAATTCCTTCAGGATAAGCGCCAAACATTCTAATAACAACTGTTATTACACCAACTCCTATAGCAAAAATTACCATTCCTTTTCTGGTCATTGGGCTTGTTACCAAATCTGTCGCCATGAAAAAGGCTCCAAGTAAAGCTCCCCCAGATAAAATATGAATTAACGGGCTTGCATTTTGCTCTGGATTTATTAACCAAAAAATGCCAGTCATAACTCCCATTGTTAACAATAAGGTAACTGGAATATGCCAACTAATAACTTTTCTTATAATTAAATATAAACCTCCAATTATTAAGGCAATAGCAGACATTTCTCCTATTGACCCACCGGTTATTCCTAGAAATAAATCAATGGTTGAAGGGATTTTAGAACTTATAACTGTCATTGTATCACCAAACATTAATCCCTCTTTTATAATACCTAAAGGTGTTGCGCCAGTCACGGCATCCGAGATAGTTGTATTATTTTCAACAGCTGTTGGCCACATGGTCATTTGAACAGGAAATGAAACTAATAAAAATACCCTACCTACTAAGGCTGGGTTAAAAATATTAAATCCAAGACCTCCAAAAGATAATTTAGCAATTCCAATAGCTACTAAGCTTCCAACAATTATCATCCATATTGGTAAACCTGAAGGTAAGTTAAAGGCAAGAAGAATTCCTGTAATTAAAGCTGAACCGTCTCCAATGGTAATTTCTGTTTTTAATAAATATTTCTGAATTAAATATTCAAACAACAAACAAGAAGCTACAGCTACTGATGTTACTATTAATGCTCCAATTCCGAATACATATATTGACACTAAAAAGGCTGGAATTAGTGCTATTACCACATCGTACATCAATTTTTTTGATGTTCTATCAGAATGAACATGTGGTGATGCCGATATAACTATGGGTTGATTACTCATTTCTATTTTTTTGCTGTTTCTAATTTTTTAACACTATTTTTTCCAAATCGTATATAATCTAATAATGGTCTATGTGAAGGGCAAACATAACTACAAGAACCACATTCTATACATGTCATTATATCTTCATTTGATGCTTTTTCAAACATTCCTTTTTCTGCTAGATTCATTAATAAATGAGCCTCTAACCCCATAGGACATACAAAAACACATTCTCCACAACGAATACAATTTTCCGTTTTACCTCTACTAGCCTCTTCTTCTGAAATAACTAAAATTCCTGAAGTACCTTTTGTAACAGGCACATCGGTATTTTTAATAGCTTTCCCCATCATTGGGCCACCATTAATTAGCTTTCTTGTTCCTTCTGGCAAACCACCAACTTCCTCAATTAAATCTTTAATTGGAGTTCCTATTTTTACCCAATAATTATCAGGGTTTTCCATTTTTTTACCAGTAACTGTAACTACCCTTTCTATCAAAGGTTTATTGTACTGAACTGCTTCATAAATGGCAAAAATGGTTCCCACATTATGTACAATTACACCAACATCTAAAGGCAATCCATTTTTTGGAACTTCCCTATTTAAAATAGCCCTTACCAACTGTTTTTCACCACCTTGAGGGTATTTAACTTTTAATGCCGCTATTTGAATTTTAGTATTATTTTGTGTTACCTTTTTAAAGATATCTATGGCGTCTTTCTTGTTATTTTCAATACCAATTATGGCTTTATTAATATTTAAAGCAACTAACAAAATTTCAATCCCAACAGCAATTTCTTCTGCTTTTTCAATCATTAACCTATGATCGGCAGTTAAATAGGGTTCACATTCAACACCATTAATAATAAGGCAATCTATTTTTTTATCTTCTCTAACATTCAACTTTACATGAGATGGAAAAGTTGCGCCACCTAAACCAACAATTCCAAAATCCGAAATACGTTGTATAATTTCTTTTGGTTCTAATTCAATTTTTGTTTTTAAAGGGAAGTCTATTTCTTCAAAATTAGTTTCGTTTTTAACGTCGGTTCTAATTACAATACATTGCTTTTTATAACCACTACTATCAATAATTTTATCTAATTTAGTAACTACACCAGCAACAGGAGAATGAATATTGGAGGAAACAAAACCACTTGATTTCGCAATTACTTGTCCAATTTCAACTTTCTCTTTTTTATCAACTATAATTTCTGAAGGAACACCAATATGCTGAGAAATTGGCACATAAACCACCTTTGGAACTGGCATTCTTTTAATACCCTTAGATGATGTGATTTTATTTTCAGGAGGGTGAATTCCTCCAATTGGAAAAGTTTTAAGCATTCATTTCAGAATTTACAGATTCAACAATTACTTCCTTTTTCACCGCTGGTTTTTTAACTTCTTTCTTTTCTACTACTTTCTTCACTTTTGGTGGTGGGAAATTAGTCTCAATAATAGAATTTGTAGGGCAAATAGGAACACATTTTCTACAAAGTGTACACTTTACAGGATCAATATATGCCAAAGTATTTTCCATAATAATTGCATCTTTCGGACAAATATCTTCACATTTTGAACATCCTATGCAGGCAACTGCACAAGCTTTTTTAGCAATACCTCCTTTATCTTCATTTAAACAACCTACAAATATTTTAAGGTCTTTTTTATTCTTTGGCCTCATTTCAATAATATCTCTTGGACATTCTTCAACACAAGCACCACAAGAAGTACATTTATCGGTTATAATTACTGGTAAACCGGTTTTTTCATCCATAAACATAGCGTTGAACTGGCACACTTTTACACAATCACCATCTCCTAAACAACCATATTCGCAATCGGTTTCACCACTATAAATCATTGCAGAAATAGCACAAGTTCTTGGCCCTTGAAATTCTGTAGTTTTTGGTCGAACATCACAACTTCCTTGGCATCTTACAACAGCAACCATTGGATCTTTTACTGTTACTTCTTTTCCTAACTTTTCTGCTACAAGCTTCATAACATCATTTCCTCCAACAGGACAAAACAAATCTGAAATATCTTCAGAATTCACTAACTTTTCTGCAAAGGATTTACACCCTGGCGACCCACAACCTGCACAATTAGAAGCAGGCAATATATCTTCTATTTCTCCTATTAGCGGATTTTCATAAACATAAAACTTTTTAGAAACAATATACAGAACAATTGCTGCAATTATACCTAAAGAAGCCAATAACAAAACACTATATAAAACTGAATCTGTCATTCTTAATTAATTTTAAATATGGAAACTTTAAATGCTTTTTGAAAACTGTCTTGTAATAAATAAAGCATTAAATAATATGGAATTAGAACAAACAACGAAATTAAACCTGCTAACCATTCTTTTAAAAAGTTTGCAGAAATAACTAATACAACTATCATTAAAATAAAAGGGAAAACGTACGCCCAAAAAACGGCTTTTAAACCCAATTTTTTCTCTAAAATAACATCTACGTTTTCATAAAGCGAAAAGGATTGTTTATCATCAAAAACTTCTATCTCGGTACCATCAGATTCTGTCGCACCACAAGCTGCCTTGGCTTTACAACCTTCGCAGTTAATATTACCTTTTAAAGAAACAGTTATTACGTTTTTAGAAATTTTTGAAACAACACCGCCGTGTTTTACTAAATTTTGCTCACTATTCTCAACGTTATCTACTTCAAGTTTTTCCATAATCATAAATCCACATTAACTTGGAAATGTAAAAATAATTTTAAAAAATTATATAAAAGATGACTAATATTAGGTCTTTTTATTATTTTAATTTTCATGATGTATTAAAAACTTTAAACAATTAAGGATTGTTAATAAAAAAACTGCAGAGTTGAATTCTAAAAATATTAAAATTACTACTTTTAAAAACTCATACTCTCACAAAATATTCTAGTACATGTTTTTAATATTTGACACTGAAACCACCGGTTTACCAAAAAAATGGAATGCTCCAATTACCGATATTGATAATTGGCCAAGGTGTGTTCAAATAGCATGGCAATTACATGATATTTATGGTAATTTAATTGAACAACAAGATTTTTTAATCAAGCCAGAAGGCTATAATATACCTTATGATGCTGAACAAATACATGGTATTTCAACAAAATTAGCTCAAGAAAAAGGTAAAAGTCTAACAACCGTTTTGCAACTTTTTAATGATACGTTAGCTAAATCTAAATTTGTAGTTGGGCAAAATGTAAAGTTCGACCTTAACATTATGGGTTGTGAATTTCACAGAACAGGAATTAAATCTAACTTAAACGATTTACCCGTTCTAGATACTTGTACAGAAATAACAGCAACTTTATGCCAGCTACCTGGAGGTAGATACGGTAAATTTAAATTACCAACTTTAACAGAATTACATCAACATTTATTTGACTCGCCTTTTAGTGAAGCCCATAACGCTACAGCCGATGTTGAAGCTACTACGCGATGTTTTTTAGAATTAATTAGACGAAGAAATTATACAAAAGAAGAATTAAATGTTCCTAGTGATTATTTTCAGAATTTTGATGCTAAAAACCCAACAACTATAAATGTTATTGGTTTAAAACATTTAAATCTTAAAAAGGAAAGTCAGAAATTAAAAGTTACACCAACTGAAGTTCGTGTACCCGAAAATTCTTCTGAAGTAATTAAAGAACTTCAAGAAGTTCAATTTTCACATTTACATTGTCATTCACAATTTTCCATTTTACAATCAACTTCAAGTACAAGTAACCTTATAAATTCAGCCATAAAAAACAAAATGCCAGCAGTTGCTTTAACTGATACTGGTAATATGATGGGTGCTTATTACTTTATTCAAGAAGCTATTTCACACAATGAATCCATAGATAAATTACATGAAAAACTTGGAAAAGAAGAAAGCGAAAAAAAAGGCTCAAAACTTTATATAAAACCAATATTAGGAAGTGAATTTAATGTTTGTGAAAACCATTTGGATAAAACTCAAAAAGACAATGGTTACCAAATAGTTTTCTTAGCTAAAAATAAAAATGGCTATCATAATTTAGCCAAAATGTCTTCACTTTCACATACTGATGGATTTTATTATATACCAAGAATAGATAAAACTATTATTGAACAGTATAAAGAAGATTTAATTGTTTTATCAGGAAATTTATATGGTGAAATACCTAGTAAAATATTAAATATAGGCGAAAAACAAGCTGAAGAATCTTTACTTTGGTGGAAAGAACAGTTTGGAGATGATTTTTATTTGGAAGTGATGCGTCATGACCAAGAAAATGAAAATCATGTGAATGAAGTACTCATTCAATTTTCAAAAAAGCACAACATAAAAATAATTGCAACTAATAATACTTTTTACACAAGAGAAGACGAAGCGGAAGCTCATGACATTTTATTATGTGTAAAAGATGGTGAAAAAGTAGCTACTCCAAAAGGAAAAGGAAGAGGTTTTAGATACGGTTTACCAAATAATGAGTACTATTTTAAAAGTCAGGAACAAATGAAAAGTTTGTTTGCTGATATTCCTGATGCTATTTCAAACACCCAAGAAATAGTTGATAAAGTAGAAATATACACATTAAAAAGAGATGTTTTACTTCCAAAGTTTGATATACCTCAACAATTTATAAATCCTGAAGATGAAATAGATGGTGGTGTTAGAGGTGAAAATGCCTATTTAAAATATTTAACTTTTGAAGGAGCAAAAAAAAGGTATGGAGATGTACTAGATAAAGAAACGCAAGAACGTTTAGATTTTGAACTTTCTATTATTGAAAAAACCGGGTATCCTGGTTATTTTTTAATTGTTTGGGATTTTATTTTGGAAGCACGTAAAATGGGTGTTTCTGTTGGACCAGGTCGTGGTTCTGCTGCTGGTTCTGCCGCTGCTTATTGCTTGTGGATTACCAATATAGATCCAATAAAATATGATTTACTTTTTGAACGTTTCTTAAATCCGGATCGTGTATCATTACCCGATATAGATATTGATTTTGATGATGAAGGTCGTCAAAAAGTAATTGATTTTGTTATTGAAAAATACGGTGCAAGTCAGGTTGCTCAAATTATAACCTATGGTACTATGGCAGCCAAATCATCTATTAGAGATACAGCGCGCGCATTAGATTTACCATTAAATGACGCAGATAGAATTGCCAAATTACTTCCTTTAATTAAATTACAAAACATTTTTGGTGAAGACCCTAAAAGTAAAGATAAAGTTAAAGGTTTAAGAGCTGAAGAATTTGAAAATATTAGCGAACTAAGAACTATTGCAGAAGGTGATGATTTAGAAGCTATCACAATTAAACAAGCAATTGCTTTAGAAGGCTCTGTTAGAAATACCGGAACACATGCTTGTGGAGTTATTATAACTCCTGAAAATATAACAAATTTGGTTCCTGTTTCAACTGCAAAAGACAGTGATATGTACGTTACGCAGTTTGACAATAATGTAGTGGAAAGTGCTGGATTACTTAAAATGGATTTTTTAGGATTAAAAACTTTAACCCTAATTAAAGATGCTGTAAAAATTATTAAAGCAAAACATGGAATTGAATTAATTCCTGATGATTTTCCTTTAGATGATTCTAAAACATACGAGCTATTTCAACGTGGTGAAACTATTGGTATTTTTCAATACGAATCTGCCGGAATGCAGAAGCATATGAAATCTTTAAAACCAACTGAGTTTGCCGATTTAATTGCCATGAATGCACTATATCGTCCAGGGCCTATGGAATACATTCCATTGTTTATTATGCGTAAACATGGTGAAGAAGCCATTGAGTACGATTTACCAGAAATGGAAGAGTATTTAAAAGAAACTTACGGTGTCACAGTGTATCAAGAGCAAGTAATGTTACTTTCTCAAAAAATTGCTGGCTTTACAAAAGGTGAAGCAGATATGTTGCGTAAAGCTATGGGAAAAAAGATTTTTGAACTCTTAGTGAAATTAAAACCTAAATTTATTGAAGGTGGAAAAGCAAATAATCATCCTGAAGAAATTTTAGAAAAAATATGGAAAGATTGGGAAGCTTTTGCTGCCTATGCATTTAATAAATCACACTCTACTTGTTATGCATATATAGCTTATCAAACAGCCTATTTAAAAGCACACTATCCTTCTGAATATATGGCATCTGTTTTATCTAACAACATGAATGACATTAAGCAAGTAACGTTCTTCATGGAAGAATGTAAACGAGCAGGAATACCCGTTTTAGGTCCAGATATTAATGAATCATTTTTGAAGTTTGCCGTAAATAAAGAAGGTGCCATACGTTTTGGAATGGGAGCTATAAAAGGGGTTGGTGGTGCAGCTGTTGACGCAATTGTAGATGAACGTAAAAATAACGGACACTTTACATCCATTTTTGACATTGCCAAACGCGTAGATTTACGTGCTGCTAATAAAAGAGCATTTGACGGCTTAGTGATGGCAGGCGGATTAGATTCTTTTAAAAATGTACATCGTGCTCAATATTACCAATTAGATGAAAAAGGAGTTACTTTTATAGAAAGAGCCATTCGTTATGGAAATAAATTTCAAGAAAATAAAAACTCTGCTCAAATCTCTATGTTTGGAGAAGCTTCTGAAATTCAATTTGCTGAGCCTGAAATTCCTTTTGCTGAAAGATGGGGAATGATGGAAGAATTATCAAAAGAAAAAGAGTTGGTGGGGATTTATATTTCTGGTCACCCATTAGATGATTTCAAAAATGAAATTAAATATTTTAGCAATACATCTGTAACTGTTTTTAAAGAAGATTTAAATAATTATGTTGGTTCTAATTTAACTTTCTCAGGAATTTTATCTGACGTCCAACACAAAACATCTCAAAATGGTAATAAATGGGCTTCATTTGTTATTGTAGATTATCAAGACAGCCATGAATTTCGAATTTTCAAAGACACTTATTTAAAATTCAAGCCTTTTTTAATAGACAGTGAATTTCGCCAATTCAAAGTTAATATCGCTGCTGGCTGGACAACTAAAGAAGGTAAAAAAGGCGAACCTAGAATTAACTTTACCGATATTCAAATTTTACAAGATGTACTTGAAAAACAAACAAAAAAAATTACAATTCAGCTAGATATCAATAAAATAAACGACGCTAAAGTTTTTGAAATTGAAAAACTTTTAAGAGAAAACGAAGGCTCGGTTCCTTTAGATCTTTTGGTGTATGACTTAAAAGAAAAAATGAAACTAAACCTACATAGTAGATCTATTAAAGTTAGGGTTGATAATGACTTTTTAAAAATATTGGAAAAC
>SDWL01000348.1 GCA_004195315.1 Lutibacter sp. | reverse complement strand
AGATGTGTATAAGAGACAGATGCTATATAGTTTAGTGCCTTTTTTAATTATTTTTATTGAATTTATTTTAAGATTCTTATTTTATTAAAATAAAAACTTTAATTGAGTACCAAACTTATTTATAGTAAGTTTGCAACGTTTATATAAAAAACACAAATTCACATTAAATTAAAAAACACAAATGCTTAACGTACATAATTTAACGGTTTCTTTTGCGGGTTCCGATTTGTTTTCTGGAATTACTTTTAAATTAAACAAAGGAGATAGAATTGGTTTAATTGGGAAAAATGGAGCAGGAAAATCTACGCTTCTAAGGGTGATTTCTAAAGATTTAGAAAGTACTAGTGGAACTATGGCATTTGATAAAGATATACGTATTGGTTTTTTGCGTCAGGATATTGATTTTGTTGTAGGAAGAACAATTTTAGAAGAAGCATATCAAGCTTTTGAAGAAATTAAAAAAATAGAACTTAAACTTGATGACATAAACCAAGAATTAGCTGAAAGAACAGATTATGAAAGTGAATACTATCATGATTTAATGGTTGATTTAAACGATCTTACACATAGATATGAATTGTTAGGAGGCTATAATTATCAAGGGAATACAGAAAAAATATTACAGGGTTTAGGTTTTCAAAGAGAAGATTTTGACAAACTAACGGATACTTTTTCTGGTGGATGGAGAATGCGTATTGAATTGGCAAAGTTATTATTACAAAATAATGATATTTTATTATTAGATGAGCCTACAAACCATTTAGATATTGAATCTATTATTTGGTTAGAAAATTTTTTAAAAGTCTATGCAGGTGCAATAGTATTAGTATCGCATGATAAAATGTTTTTAGACAATGTAACCAATAGAACTATAGAAATATCTTTAGGTAAAATATATGATTATAAAAAGCCCTATTCTCAATTCTTGTTACTTCGTGGTGAAATAAAAGAAAAACAATTACAAGCACAAAAAAATCAGGAGAAAGAAATTAAGGCAACACAACTTTTAATAGATAAATTTAGGGCCAAGGCAAACAAAGCAACTATGGCTCAATCTTTAATAAAAAAATTAGATAAAGTTGAACGTATTGAAGTTGATGATGACGATAATGCAGTAATGAATATCCGTTTCCAAATTTCAAAAGAACCTGGAAAAGTAGTTGTTGAAGCTGAAAATCTTTCAAAGAGTTATGGAAATAAGGATGTGTTAGAAAATGTAGATTTATTAATAGAAAGAAATAGCAAAATTGCTTTTGTTGGACAAAATGGACAAGGTAAATCTACCTTGGCAAAAATTTTAGTTGGAGAAATTCCTCACGGTGGTCATTTAAAATTAGGGCACAATGTTCAAATTGGGTATTTTGCTCAAAATCAATCGGAATATTTAGAACCAGAACAAACAGTGTTGGAAATTATGGAAAATGCCGCCACAGATGGTAATAGAGCAAGAGTTAGAGATATGCTAGGGTCGTTTTTATTTGGTGGAGATGCGGTGGATAAAAAAGCTAAAATGTTGTCTGGTGGTGAAAGAAATAGATTGGCTTTATGTAAATTGTTATTGTCTCCGTTTAATGTTTTAATTATGGATGAGCCAACAAACCATTTAGATATTGCATCAAAAAATGTTTTAAAACAAGCACTTAATAAATTTGATGGTACACTTATTCTAGTGTCTCATGATAGAGATTTTTTACAAGGATTAGCCAGTACTGTATATGGTTTTAAAGATAAAGAGATTAAAGAATATTTAGGAGATATCGATTTTTTCTTGGAACAACATCAACTTGAAAACTTAAGAGAAGCAGAAAAGAGAACTGTGATAGCAAAAAAACCAGAAACTTCTAATAAAGGAGAATATAAGTTATCACGAGATGAAGAAAAAGAACTTAAAAAATTAAAGAATCAATTAACTAAAATTGAAACTCAAATTGATCAGTTGGAAAAAGAAATTTCAGAAATGGATGTAGATTTAGCAGAAGACTTTGAAACTACTTCTACAAAACCCAATTTTTTTGAAAACTACAAAGCAAAAAAGCAAAAAGTAGAAAAATTGATGGATGAATGGTCTGAAATTGAAGAAAAACTTGAAGCTAATTAATGTTTTCAATTTAATTAAGTTGTAAGTTTAAATAGAATTTAATTAATGCTTCTAATTATGATGAATATATTTTTGGTGACTTTTGACGGTTAAGCTATAAATTAAGAAGAATTAATTACATTTATAAATAATTTTAAAAGTGAAACAATTGATGGTATGGATGTAGTGTTAGAAAAGAATAATTTAGCCCAAATAGTATAACTTATGAAGTTCAAATTTGTTTTAATATGTATATTAACAATAGGTTTACTATCAAGTTGTAAATCAAAGAAAAGTGTTGCTTTAAAATCATCCAAGAAGGAGGTTGTTATTGTGAAAACGAATAAATCAGTTACTACAAATCCAACGGTAAACTCTCCTATTAAAAATTCAACATTAGACTATATAGGAACTGTCTCTTATACACATCT
>SDWL01000347.1 GCA_004195315.1 Lutibacter sp. | reverse complement strand
AATTAAAAAACCTATTAAAGCACCACCAACGTGTGCAAAGTGAGCTACATTTCCAATAGAATATTTAGTCATTCCAAAGAACAAATCTCCTAAAATTATTGCTGGGATAAAATATTTTGCGGCAATTGGAACCGGTAAAAATATCAATGCCAATTTAGAATTAGGAAAAGTCATACCAAATGCTACTAATATTCCATAAATAGCACCTGAAGCACCAACAGCTGGGGTGTGGTATGTTGCAAAAAATTCAGATAAGTTAGCTTCGGAAATATGTTCTAAAATTTGCGAGTTATAACTACCTGTATTCAGAATGTTTTGAATTTCACCTCCTGATAATCCAATTTTTATCAATTCTTCATAAACTCCATTAAACTGATAATAATTAACTAATGTGTAAATTAAACCAGCTCCTAAACCTGCAGAGATATAGAAAAATAAAAATTTATTTCGCCCCCACATTTGTTCAAGTGGTGTTCCAAAAGCCCATAAACCGTACATATTAAATAATATGTGGCTAAATCCGCCGTGCATAAACATGTGTGTTGCATATTGCCAAAATCCAAACTGAGGATTTTCAGGAAAATATAATGCAAACATATTTTGTAACCCTAAATTAGGAACTAATTGAGGTACTATAAAAAATATGACATTTATAATTACTAAATGTTTAACAGCTTCTGTAATTCTTCCCATAATTTATACTAGTTAACAACGGTTAATTGTTAAATTTTTTATCTATTTCATCAATATCTATCGTCACAAAAGTAGTCTTTCCAAAAGGAGATAAGTCGGGTTGTTTGCAAATAAACAATTTATTTACAATTTCTTCCTGTTCTCTTAAATCTAATTTTGTGCCCGTTTTAATGGCTAAACTTTTTGCTAAACTCTTTGCCATAACGTCTAGTTGACTAAAACTAGCGTTGGGTATATCGTTTTTAATATCTTCTAATAATTGTTCAATTATAATGGTAATTTGGCTTTCAGTAATTGTAACAGGTATACCATTTACAACAATAGAATCCTCCAAAATTTTATCAAACAGAAAACCAACACTTTCTAAATCTTCTTTTATTTCTTTTATAAGTACAACATCACTTTTATTAAATGAAATTTCTAAAGGAAACAACAATTGTTGGCTCAATGCTTCTTTAACGGTAATATTTTCTAAAAATTCTTCATATAAAATACGTTGATGCGCTAAATGTTGATTGATATAAACAATACCAGATTTAATGCTGCTTACAATGTATTTTTTATGAACCTGATATGTTTTACTATTTGGTTTATCATCTGAAAATAATGAATTATGAACCACATCAGTCTCTACTTCAATATTATGTATATCAATTCCAGTATATAAGCTTTCCCATTGTTGTGGTTTTTCACGCTTGTATGGAAACTGAATAGATTTTTGTTCCTCGTTTTTAAAAGGATTAAAATCGTGATTTACGGTAACTTTTGGAGTTTCAGATTTTTTATCTTTATAATTATAAGGTGTATCAAATGAAGCACTTCTATCAAAATCAAGAATTGGAGCAACATTGTATTGACCTAAACTATGCTTTACAGTAGAGCGTAAAATGGCGTATAGTGTTTTTTCATCATCAAACTTAATTTCTGTTTTTGTTGGATGAATGTTTATGTCTATACTTTTAGTTGGAACCGTTAAATATAAAAAATAGGTTGGAAAATAACCATTAGAAAGTAAACTTTCAAAAGCACTTGAAACTGCATGATTTAAATAAGCATTTTTAATAAAACGATCATTCACAAAAAAGAATTGTTCATCTCTTTTTTTCTTAGCAAATTCGGGTTTTGTTACAAAGCCTTTAATTTCAAGTACATCAGTTATTTCATTTAAAGGTACTAATTTTTCATTCGTTTTTTTACCAAAAATAGCAACAATGCGTTGGCGTAAATTACCTGAAGTTAAATTATAAACCTCACTCTCATTATGATAAAATGAAAATGAAATAGTAGGATGTGCTAATGCAATTCGTTGAAATTCATTGATAATATGACGCGTTTCAATGCTATTAGATTTTAAAAAATTTCTTCGGGCAGGAATGTTGTAAAATAAATTTTTTACAGCTACGGAAGTTCCTTTAGGTGTTGAAACATTTTCTTGAAAAATAATAGTACTGCCTTCAATTTTAATATAAGTTCCTAATTCTTGGTTTTCTTGCTTCGTTTTTAAATCAACATGTGCAATGGCAGCAATAGATGCTAATGCTTCACCTCTAAAACCTTTGGTGTGTAAATTAAATAAATCTTCAGCCTTTTTTATTTTTGACGTTGCATGGCGTTCAAAACTAAGCCGTGCATCAGTAGTGCTCATTCCTTTACCATTATCAATAACTTGAATGAGTATTTTGCCAGCTTCTTTTATAATAAATTTTATGCTTGTAGCTTCAGCATCAATAGCATTTTCCAGTAATTCTTTTACTACAGAAGCTGGTCGTTGCACAACTTCACCTGCTGCAATTTGATTCGCAACATGGTCGGGTAGTAACTGAATAATATCTGGCATTTAAAAAGGTTTCTTGAAAATTGATAAATCGAAATCAATAATATATCTGTCTCTTATACACATCT
>SDWL01000346.1 GCA_004195315.1 Lutibacter sp. | reverse complement strand
AGATGTGTATAAGAGACAGATATAAGGCTTTAATAGATAACATTGAAGAAGCTAAAGAAATAATAGCTGATGATTCTGATGAAGAAATGACAGAAATGGCTAAAATGGAATTGGAAGAAGCTACGCTTAGAATCCCTAAATTAGAGGAGGATATTAAGTTTATGCTAATTCCTAAAGATCCTGAAGATGCCAAAAATGTGATTGTAGAAATTAGAGCTGGTACAGGTGGAGATGAAGCAAGTATTTTTGCAGGTGATTTGTATAGAATGTATACAAAATATTGCTCAGATAAAGGATGGAAAACAGAAGTTGAAGATATAAGTGAAGGAACTTCAGGAGGATTTAAAGAAATAATATTTAGCGTTACTGGTGCTGATGTTTATGGAGATATGAAGTTTGAATCTGGTGTTCACCGTGTGCAACGTGTTCCACAAACAGAAACCCAAGGTCGAGTGCATACATCAGCTGCAACAGTAATGGTTTTGCCAGAAGCCGAAGAGTTTGATATTGAACTAGTACCTAGTGATATTCGTGTAGATTTTTTCTGTTCTTCAGGACCTGGTGGACAATCGGTAAATACAACGTATTCAGCTGTGCGTTTAACGCATATTCCTTCTGGTTTGGTTGCGCAATGTCAAGATCAAAAATCACAACATAAAAACAAGGAAAAAGCAATGAAAGTATTGCGTTCTCGTTTATATGAGCAAGAATTAGAAAAAAAATTAGCGGCTGATTCACTAAAAAGAAATTCATTAGTTTCTAGTGGAGATCGTTCGGCAAAAATCAGAACCTACAATTACCCACAAGGACGTGTTACTGAACACAGAATTGGATTGACTTTGTATGATTTATCAAACGTGATTAATGGAGATATTCATAGAATAGTTGATGGTTTAAAGCTAGCTGAAAATACTGAAAAGTTAAAAGAATTAGGCGAAGTACTTTAATTGAAGATCTAAAAATAGTAGTTAAAAAGCAAGAATTTTAAGATTCTTGCTTTTTTGTTTTATCTAGTGAAAAACCAAAAAACTAGATACTAAATTCAAGTCTATTAATATATTTCAAAAACGTATATTTGCGCCTTTCAAAAATCAATTTTACATATAAGTTATAATAATGGTTACAGTTAATGATATTTCAGTGCAATTTGGAAACACAACACTATTTAGTAATATTTCATTTGCAATAAATGAAAATGATAAAATTGCTTTAATGGGTAAAAATGGTGCCGGAAAATCCACACTATTAAAAATTATAGCAGGAGCTAGTAAAGCATCATCTGGTAATATTTCTGCTCCAAAAGATGCTGTTATTGCATATCTTCCTCAGCATTTATTGGCAAAAGATAATGCAACTGTTTTTGAAGAAACTTCAAAAGCTTTTGCTGAAGTTCTTAAAATGAAAGCTGAAATTGATGAAATTAATGAAGCGCTTACTGTTCGTACAGATTATGAAAGTGACGAATATATGAAGTTGATTGAGCGTGTTTCTGAATTAAGTGAAAAATTCTATTCAATAGAAGAAATAAATTACGAAGCAGAAGTTGAAATTGTTTTAAAAGGACTTGGTTTTGAACGTAAAGATTTTACTCGCCCAACATCTGAATTCTCAGGTGGCTGGAGAATGCGAATTGAGTTGGCAAAAATTTTACTTCAAAAACCAGATTTAATTTTATTAGATGAACCTACAAACCATATAGATATTGAAAGTGTTCAGTGGTTAGAAGATTTTTTAATTAATTCTGCAAAAGCTGTAATAGTTATTTCGCATGATAGAGCTTTTGTAGATAATATAACCAATAGAACTATTGAAGTAACTATGGGTAAAATTTATGATTATAAAGCTACTTATTCTCATTATTTAGAGTTGCGAAAAGACCGTCGTGTGCATCAACAAAAAGCATTTGATGAACAGCAAAAAATAATTTTAGAAACTACTGAGTTTATTGACCGTTTTAAAGGAACATATTCGAAAACAAATCAAGTGCAATCTCGCGTTAAAATGTTAGAAAAAATGCAACTGGTTGAAATAGATGAAGTTGATACTTCAGCATTACGTTTAAAATTTCCTCAATCACAAAGAAGTGGTCAATATCCTGTAGTTGTGAATGATTTATGTAAAAAATACAATGAACACATTGTTTTTGAAAAAGCAAGTTTGGTAATTGAACGTGGTGAAAAAGTGGCTTTTGTTGGTAAAAACGGTGAAGGAAAATCAACTATGATAAAAGCCATTATGGCTGAAATTGATTTTGAAGGAGCTATGGAAATTGGTCATAATGTAAAAATTGGTTATTTCGCTCAAAATCAGGCATCATTGTTAGACGAAGAATTAACAGTTTTTGAAACGATAGACCAAATTGCTGTAGGAGACATTAGAACGAAGATTAAAGGTTTATTGGGTGCTTTTATGTTTAGTGGTGATGATACAACTAAAAAAGTAAAAGTGCTCTCAGGAGGGGAAAAAACAAGATTAGCAATGATAAAATTATTGCTAGAACCAGTAAACGTTTTAATATTAGATGAGCCTACGAACCATTTAGAT
>SDWL01000345.1 GCA_004195315.1 Lutibacter sp. | reverse complement strand
AGATGTGTATAAGAGACAGATCTTCATCTTTTGTTAAAATTCCATCACCATCATCATCGGCATCTAAATAGTTAGGAATTAAATCTTCGTCTGTATCATCATTTTTAACATCTCCGTCATTATCAATGTCTTCATTTTTAGATAAAATACCATCATTATCATCGTCAGACTCATTTACTGCATCTAACGTAACTTGAAAAATTAGTGGTGTATCTCTAGGTATAAAATTATTTCCAAAACTTCCATAACCTAAACCAGATGGAATAAATAAAATACCTTTACCTGAATTTTCATAATAAAAAGAATCATCTTCATTTATAATTTTAGTACCACCTTTAAAATTTGTAAAACCGTAAGCCCATCCATCAATTAAATTTGTAAGTGAAAACCAAATATGCAAAGAACGAGAATCAAAAACAGTACTATCTAATAACATTCCAGTGTATGTCGTTAATACTGAATCGGCTCTTGAAGGTGAAATAGTTTCTCCTAAATTTTGAGTTAAATAATATAACTTATAAGGTATATCATCTTTTATGATGTCTTGTACAGCAAGCCTATTATCATCCATTAAAGGAGCTTCGCCATTAGTAATCGTCCAAATTCCTCCATCTTCTTCATTTAAATAATGCGTTTGCAAGTATTCAATTAAAATTTCATCATCCAATAAGGATTGTGCTGCTGCATCAGTATTAGTTGTATCATTATCATCATTTTTACAAGAAAAAACAACTAGTGCTATAGCTAGTATAAAAAATAAATTTTTAAATTTCATTTAGTCTAATTTTTAGGTGCGCAATATACTATTTTCATACCTTTGTTAAAAGAGAAAAGCTAAAATTTAACTTTATTATAGGAATTTAATGCGAATTGATAAATATTTATGGTGTGTACGTTATTATAAAACTAGAAATAACGCTACTGAGGCTTGCAGGAAAGGTCATATTAAAATGAATGGGGATAATTTAAAACCTTCAAAAACCGTATTTAATAAAGAACAGATTACGATACGGAAGAATCAAATTAATTATGAAATTGAAGTTTTAGATATACCAGCAAGTCGTGTTGGCGCGAAGCTAGTTGATTTATATAGAAAAGATATTACACCCGAAGAAGAGTTTAAAAAATTAGATTTATTAAAATATTCTAAAGATTATTATAGAAAGAAAGGAGAAGGAAGGCCTACCAAAAAAGATAGACGAGATATAAATGATTACCAAAGTGATGAAGATTAATTTGCAGCATAAAAAAGCACTCGTTGGTGCAAGTACTGAAGGTTTAGGTAAAGCAATAGCACTACAATTAGCTTTATGTGGAGCGTCAGTAACACTTATGGCCAGAAATGAAGTCAAATTAAAACAAGTACTTTCTGAACTCAATACAGATTTAAATCAAAAACATCAATACATTGTTACTGATTTTTATAATTTCAACTCATTTGAAAAAGCAACTATAAATTACTTCGAAAATAATAAAATAGATATCCTAATTAATAACACCAATGGGCCAGAATCTGGTGGTGTATTTGATAAAAATACAAGTGATTATCAAAAAGCCTTTGATTTGTTATTTAAAACAACAAATCATATCACAATGTTGGCTATTGAAAATATGAAAAAAAACAAGTTTGGTAGAATTATTAACGCTACTTCACTAACCGTTAAAGAACCTATATCTTATCTTGTTTTGTCAAATTCAATTAGAGCTGCAGTTGTAACTTGGGCTAAAACTTTGTCTCGTGAAATAGCTCCTTTTGGTATTACTATAAATAATATTTTAACTGGTAAATTTGACACTAAAAGAATTCAAGAGTTAAACCAAAGTCAAGCTGAAATTAAAGGGATTTCGGTTGAAGAAAATTTAAAATCTATTGTAAATGACATTCCCGCAGGTAGACTTGGAAAATCTGAAGAATTTGCATATCTAGTTACCTTTTTAGCTTCAGAATACGCATCATATATCACAGGAAGTAATATTTCTATTGATGGCGGTTTAATGAAACCCCTATAAATAAATGAATAATCCGTTTGATAAAACTTATTGGGAACAGAAATATTCTGATAACGCAACTGGTTGGGATATTGGTTCTGTTTCTTCTCCTCTTGAAGCTTATTTTAGTCAATTGGCTACTAAAGATTTAAAAATATTAATACCTGGCGCTGGAAATAGTTATGAAGCAGAATATTTGCACAATCTCGGTTTTACAAATATTGAAGTCATAGATGTTGTTTTACAGCCACTTAAAAACTTTAAAGAAAGAGTTCCCTTTTTTCCTGAAAAGCAGTTAATACATGCTGATTTTTTTAATCACAACAAAAAGTACGATTTAATAGTAGAACAAACATTTTTTTGTGCATTACAACCTGCTCTTAGACAAAAATATGTAAAAAAAATGGCTTCACTTCTAGAGAATAAAGGGAAATTAGTAGGTTTACTTTTTGATTTTGAATTAACTAATGAAGGTCCTCCTTTTGGTGGTAGTTTTGAAGAGTATTTACTCTGTCTCTTATACACATCT
>SDWL01000344.1 GCA_004195315.1 Lutibacter sp. | reverse complement strand
AGATGTGTATAAGAGACAGCTTGTAAACCTACTAAATATACTAATTTAGCCGATGGTTTGTATGCAAATATGGAAACTAATAAAGGCACAATTCTGTTAAAATTAGAATTTGAAAATACGCCAGTTACTGTTGCTAATTTTGTTTCTTTAGCTGAAGGAACCAATGAACAATTAGCAGATTCTTTAAAAGGTAAGCCATATTATAATGGACTTACTTTTCATAGAGTTCTAAATAACTTTATGATACAAGGAGGTGACCCAACAGGTACTGGTGAAGGAAATCCAGGTTATAAATTTATGGATGAATTCCCTAAAAATGAAAATGGTCATTTGTTATTAAAACATGATAAACCAGGTATATTGTCCATGGCAAATTCTGGTCCAGCTACTAATGGAAGTCAATTTTTTATCACACATAAAGAAACTTCTTGGTTAGATGGAAAGCATACAGTTTTTGGAAATGTTATTGAAGGACAATCTGTTGTTGATTCAATTGTTCAAAATGATGTAATTGAAAAGGTTGAGATTATCAAAATTGGTAAATCTGCCAAAAAATTTAAAGCTGATAAAGAGTTTTCAAAATACATGGAGGAACAAAGTTTGAAGGAGGAAAAAATAAAAGAAGTTGCAGATAAATCTTTAAAAGAATTTGATAAAAATTTAATAAAGGCTAAAGAATTACCTTCTGGCTTAAAAATTTATATTACTGAAACCAAAAATGGAGAATTTCCAAATAAAGGAGTAAGTGTTAAAGTAAATTATGCGGGTTATTTTACGGATGGAAGATTGTTTGACACAAGTTATAGTAGTATAGCTAAGGATTATGATGTATATGATGAAAATAGAGATAAAAAAAATGGATATGCTCCTTTTACAACAATCTATAGTCCAGAGGCACAATTAATACCTGGTTTTAGAGAAGGATTACAACAAATGAGAGTTGGAGATAAAGCCATGTTATTTATTCCATCACATTTAGGCTATGGAGCTCAAGGTGCTGGAGGTGTTGTACCACCAAATACCGATTTAGTTTTTGTGCTAGAATTGGTTGAATTGGTTTCAAAGAATTAATAAATTAATATAAATTAGTAAAAATGTTTGATTCTCTAATAAGTAAAGACATAGAATTACTAATTTATTTAAATAACTTAGGAACAGTACAATGGGATGGCTTTTGGTTAGTTGTTACTAACAAATTTAGCGCTATTCCATTGTATTTGTTTTTACTTTATTTTACCTACAAACAATTTGGAATTAAAAAAACTTTAGTAATTGTAATTTTTGTAGTTGTTCTTATTACTATTTCAGATCAAACAAGTAATTTTTTTAAATACGGTTTTAAAAGATTACGGCCTTGTCATGATGAAAGCATTTCACATTTAATTAGATTGGTTGGGAATCGTTGTGGTGGTTTCTATGCTTATTTTTCAGCACATGCAGCTAATTCAATGGCAATAGCTGTATTTTTTGGTTTACTATTAAAAAGCAAGTTTAAATATATACTTCCAATATTGCTTTTTTGGTCGTTATTAGTTGCTTATAGTCGTGTTTATATTGGTGTACACTTTCCTTTAGATGTTATAACTGGATTGTTTTTTGGATTTATTTTTTCAACAATTTTATATAAATTATTAAAATTGTTTTTGAGAAAGTTTTTAAAGGAGTAAATAAGATTTAACTTATTGGTTTAATCTCAAATTAAATATGAATTATTTGCCGAAATTCAGGATTCAAATTTATCTATGTAAGAATTTCTTCGTTTGAAAGAAATTACAAGTCCTAATTTTCATTTGAAGTATAAATTCCTTTATTTAACGGGTTCAAAAATATTAAGAAGAAAATTACTCCAAAAGCCAATTCGTATAATTCCCATTTCCTACTAGAAGGTATAAAAACTAATATACCAGTACAAGTTAAAAAAGCAATGGTATGATGCCACTTTACAATTGGAACAGCAAATAAGTTAGCTAAATTTTTAATTGCTTCAAACTTTCTGAAAAGTATTGGAGTAATAATTAAATAAATAACCAAAATGACTGTTAAAAGCTGACTGAATATTAATTTATTAATTTTTGTTTCGCCAACAACCATATTATGTAAATTGGTTTCTCCTTGAGCATTGTTTTCTATAAAGTATTCTGAAGATTCAATATTAAATATGCGCTGACCCCAAGAAATTTCTTCACCTGCTCCAAATAAAAATACTATAGCCATTAAGAAAACACCAACTTTCCAAAGTATTTGTTTGTGTTTAAATAATTTAAAAAATCGGTAAAGCAACAACATACTTGAGCAAAAAAGTAGAAACGATGTACCATATTCAGCAAAGCCATCTTCTTTTGTATAAACTTCATCAAAATATTGAAGATTTGTATTTGCATAATATATTCCTAATCCAAATATTAGGATTAAAAACAAATATGTCAATTTTTCCGTTGTAGTAAGAGAGCTTATTTTCATAAGTCAAAAGTACTATTTTTTTGAAATTATTTAGGGGAATGACAGTGAAAATTATAGAATCACTTAATATTAATTAAAATATATATAGATTAATGTTATTTAAAGTTTAAGAT
>SDWL01000343.1 GCA_004195315.1 Lutibacter sp. | reverse complement strand
TCTTATGATTTGCAATAGATGCCAAATTATCAACAACAGCTTGGAAAGTTACCTTTAGGGGATTTCCATCCAAATCTTTTTGGGCTCGCATGTCATTTACTGGTTCAATTCCTGCACATGCAATTGCAATTCCTGTTGTTCCAACTCTAGAGGGCATCAATCTACTATCTACAATGATTATGCCAACATGAATCAACAATTCTAAGAAAATCTTTCTCCGTAACTGTTCTGCAACTAAGTACGGATCATTTGGATACAAAATTATCTTGTCTTTTTTAGCATTTGATTTATCAATTCCTGCATTAGGTGCCATGATGTTATCTGATGATGTAATTACAAATCCTCCAATACCTCCAAAAATTTTATCTGATTCTCTGATGATAATTTCTGCAATTTCTGATTTTAGTTGATACGCCTTTGAAACTTTTTTACCTTCTTCAGATGCTATGATTTTCTCTAAATCTACAATTCTTCCTTGTGAGTTTGAGATGTATTTTGTTGAAATTACTAAAAGATACAAACCTATTTTGTTTTGACAATAATCCAATATCATATCCTTTTGGGGATTTTTTTATTTTACCATTAATTGAGAACCCGTTTTCGAAAAGGAATAATTCTTTTGGGTTTATCTCATTAATTTTTTCTTCCAAGGAATAAGTGGTCCAGCCTTGATTTAAAAGTAATAGATCTAAATATTCTTTTTCTCTTGGGTCGGAATTTTTAAAATAAAATGCAGGGGTTTCAATATTTCCTTTTAGATAAGGTGATAATAAAAAGGCGCTTTTAATATTTTGTTTTTCATTAAATGTTTTAGATTCCTTAGGAAGTACGGAAACACTTAATTTAGAAACAAAAGGCTTAAAATTAGGTCCAATAGTTTTAATTTTAAAAGTTATAGAATCGTTTTCAGTTTTCAATTCATCAATTAAAATAGCTGTTTGCTCTTCCAGTTTATCAACAAAAAATTTACGTTCAGCAATAGGTTGATTGTTTTTGAATAAAGTAACAATGTTTACTCCATGTAGCATTTTACTTTTATCAAAAAATAATGCTTGGGTTGTTTCTTGGTTACTCTCAAGAGACAATGTTACTGATTCACTAATGAAATTATTTCTGTAAAAAAGTAATAATAAACTTTCATCTTTAAGAGAAGGTGATGTTTCTTTATTTGATTTTATAATAAGTTTTAAGTTCTTTTCATCTGTGTTATCTAAACTAAAAATCAATCCTGTTTTTTGAGGTTTAGGTAAACTTATTTTTTGTACAGTGTTGTTAATATTAATTATTGCTGTATACGTTTCGTTTTTGACATAGTAGAAACGGGATTTACTCATTCCGAAAGTATTACCTTTAAAAGATGTGATTTCTAAACCTTTTGAATTTATAATTTTTCCTGAAAAAGGATAACCTTTACCATTTATTAAAGCTTTAATTCCTGTTGTATTTATAGCCTCTTCTAACAAATAACCACTTTCAGGAAATAATTGAATGTCATAATTATTAATAGATGTTTCTTTTAAATATTCTGTCTTTTTTGTAGGATTTATAATTTTAATTTCTTGAATAAACATGTTCTCTTCACCAAAATTTCGCATATAATTTGTAAACCCTTGGATGTGGTATTTACCCGAAAGATACTTGTTGTCAATTATAAAATCACCGATTCCAATTCCATCTTTTATGAATATGTTTTTACTGTCAATTATATTCCCATTATGGTTTAGCAAGTTCACATGTAGGTTTGTTGTGTAATCAGAAGGAGTATTTTTATTGTCAGTAGCTACATAAGCAGTATACCAGATATTTTCATTAGGTAAATAAATACTTTTATTAATGTGAATAAATACTTTTTCCCTATATAAAGCATCTTTTAAAATAGGCTCAATAATTGAGAGGGAAATGTTTTCTTGAGAAAAAATAAACGAAAAATTAAGTATAAAAAAAAGAAGGAAAAATGATTTAAGGTATTTCATAGCAGACTATTTTTAGTTCGTAATTAAATTTTAATTATTGGAATTTAATTTTTGTTTTAAATTATTTTCCCAGCTTATTAACTTTTGATAGTTCAAGCCGTAACTTGTTTCATCTCTCATCTTTTTTACAGTTAAAGAAGCTTCTTTAAATTTGTCTTCACACATAATTTTCACTTCATCAAAAGTCATTTTTTTGTTAATTTGAGAGTTTAAATTTTGCCTGTAATACTCATAAATATCAAAAACTAAATTTAGATAAATCAATTTATTTGTAGTACGGTTAAATTTGCAAAAAGAAGAACCTCTATCAAATAGAGTCCTTGTAATAAATTGTTCATTTCCATTCTTGTTTTTGTGAGTGTCAAGTATATAGCCAAAATTAAATTTTTGTTTGCTACCTGAATCTGTATTATTAATCTTAATCTCTGAAATAGAATAATAAACCGTATCTGCTTTTATAGATGCTCTATTATAATCCCTATTTGTAAAATTATGTTCTTTTTTGTTTTCAGCTAAATCATGTTTTATGCTTTCCCATTCAAGTCGTTTGTCTTTATCCCAAGAAATAACAGAAGGTTTAGTATATTTTCTGTCTCTTATACACATCT
>SDWL01000342.1 GCA_004195315.1 Lutibacter sp. | reverse complement strand
GTACATGACCTAAACCAAATTCTTCAATTAACGATTCTAATTTTTTCTTTTGATCAAAAGTAGAAAGATCAGTAAATTGTAATACGGATAGAATATTGTCTTCAACAGTTAATTTTCTAAAAACAGAAGCTTCTTGTGCTAAATACCCAACACCTAGTTGTGCCCGTTTGTACATTGGAAATTTTGTAATTGGTTGATTGTCTAAATAAATTTCACCATCATTTGGTTTAACCATTCCAACAATCATATAAAAAGAAGTTGTTTTTCCAGCTCCGTTTGGACCTAAAAGTCCAACAATTTGTCCTTGTTCAACTTCTAATGAAATTCCTTTTACAACGTATTTGCTACCGTATTTTTTCTTAATATTTTCAGCTCTTAATATCATTATTGTTTGATTGAATGCTTGTTTATTTGTATAATCTTTAATTTTGGCTTTTGGCTATTTCCAGTTCTTCCCAAAACTCATAGGCTCTTCTTAAATGAGGTACTACTATTGTTCCACCAACGAGAGTTGCAATAGATAAAGTTTCCATAACTTCTTCTTTAGTTACACCTTCGTTAAAAGCGGTTTCTAAATGATATTTTATACAATCATCACAGCGTAATACTGCCGAAGCTACTAAACCCAACAATTCTTTAGTCTTAACGTCCAAATGCCCTTTTTTGTAGGCATTTGTATCAATATTGAAGATTCTTTTAATGACTTTATTGTCTTCAGCCAATATTTTGTCGTTCATTTTTATGCGATACGCATTAAATTCTTCTATTTGATTAGGCATTTTCTTGTTCTTTTTTAAGTTCTCGTTTAACAACTATTTTAGATATAAAAATACTTACTTCATATAAAATCATAATAGGAATACCAACAATTATTTGGCTAATAATATCAGGCGGAGTAATTATAGCTGCTAAAACTAATACGACAACTAGCGCATGTTTTCTATATTTTTTTAAAAACTCAGGAGTTATTAATCCCATTTTTGTTAAAAAGAACATTACTATTGGTAGCTCAAATATTAAACCAGAAGCTAATGATGATGATCGTACTAATGAAATATAAGATCCAATTGTTATATTACGTGAAACAACATCACTTACTGAATAATTTCCTAAAAAGTTAACTGAAAGGGGAGTTACTAAATAATACCCAAATAATACTCCTATAAAAAATAGAAAAGAAGAAATAACTATAAAAGTGAAAGCTCCCTTACGTTCTTTTTCATATAAACCAGGACTAATGAATTTCCAAAATTCCCAAATTACAAAAGGAAAAGCTATTATAAATCCAACTGTGATTGAAGTCCAAATATGTACACTAAATTGTTCAGCCATTGCTAAACTTTGAAATGTAAAAGGTATATCGGTGATACACAATCCATCTGTTCCAAAGAATTTAGATACTTCACAAAAAAAGCGATAGGTAATAAAATTGGCTTCTTTAGGAGCGAAAAGGACAGTGTTAAAAACAAAATCTTTCATGATAAATGCACCAATTGCAAAGAGTAATACAGCAGCTGTTGATCGCACCAGATGCCATCTCAGTATTTCTACATGATCTAAAAACGACATTTCTTTTTCTTCTTTTTCTTGCTTTATGTGTTTTGCCATTTTAAAAAATTCCTTCTTTTAATAAATCATGTAAATGTACAACACCAACATATTTTGTGTTGTCTTCAACTAATATTTGAGTAATATTATTATTTTCCATAGTTTCTAATGCAGCAATAGCCATTTCATCAACTTGAATGGTCTTAGGATTTTTACTCATAATATCCTTTGCCATTAAATGGCTAATATCTGAATTATCTTTTAACATACGTCTTAAATCTCCATCTGTAATAATACCAACAATTTTATCATTTTCAATAACAGCAGTTGTTCCTAAACGTTTTTTTGATATTTCAATAATAACATCTTTAATTAAGGTATTAATTAAAACTTGTGGTACTTCATTTTTTTCAATTAAATGACTAACTCTTAAATATAATTTTTTACCCAAAGCACCTCCTGGATGATATTTTGCAAAATCTTTGCTTGAAAAATTATTTAATTCTAATAAACAAACGGCTATTGCATCACCAATAACTAATTGCGCAGTTGTGCTTGTTGTAGGTGCTAAATTATTTGGACAAGCTTCTTTTTCTACAAAAGAACTTAAAGAAAAATCTGCGTTTGTGCCTAAATATGACTGAATGTTGCCTGTTATTGCAATAATTTTATTGCCATAATTTTTAATAAGTGGCACTAAAACTTTTATTTCAGGTGTATTTCCACTTTTAGAAATACAAATAACAACATCATTTTTCTGTATAATTCCTAAATCTCCATGTATAGCATCAGCAGCGTGCATAAAGATTGCAGGTGTTCCAGTAGAGTTAAACGTAGCAACAATCTTACTTGCAATGTTTGCGCTTTTACCAATACCAGTTACAATAACTCTACCATTAGAATTATGTATAAAATTTATTGCATTTTCGAAATCAGCGTTTAAAAAATTTACTAAATTCGCAATCGCTTCGCTTTCAGCTAAAATGGTTTGCTTAGCATTTTCTATAATAGTATTTTTATTTTTCAAAAGATTCGGTTTTTGAATTAAAAATTGTTTTATCTTTATTAACT
>SDWL01000341.1 GCA_004195315.1 Lutibacter sp. | reverse complement strand
AGATGTGTATAAGAGACAGATGTTATGTCTGGTGTAAATGTAGCATTTGGTGCAGAATATCGTGTAGAGAATTATGAAATTACAGCTGGCGAACAGGCTTCATATTCTCAATATACTGAAGAAGGACAAGTTATTACTTTGGCATCACAAATTCCTTCATTAGATTTCTTTGGGAATAAAAGACCTGGTGGCTCTCAAGTATTCCCTGGATTTAGCCCTAACAATGAATTATCAAGAGGTAGAAGTAGCGTTGCTGGTTATTTTGATATGGAAGCTGATATTTCTGAAAACTTTTTATTAAGCCTTGCTACTAGATATGAAGATTATTCTGATTTTGGTTCTACTTTAAATTTTAAAATTGCTACTAGAATTAAAGCTAGTGAGCATACAAATCTAAGAGCTGCATTTAATACTGGTTTTAGAGCACCATCATTACACCAGTTAAACTTTAATTCTACATCAACAATATTTGATCAAAATGGTGACCCTCAGGAAGTTGGTACATTTTCTAATGATAGTAGAGCTGCACAATTATTAGGTATTCCTCAATTAAAAGAAGAAACATCTAGTAGTATGAGTGTGGGTTTTACAACTAAAATTCCTGATACTCATTTAACTATAACAGTTGATGGCTATTTTGTATCAATTGATGATAGAGTTGTTTATACAGGACAATTTAAAGGACCAGGAACAGGAACAGAGTTAGATAATTTATTGGCTCAAGCTAATGCTTCTGCTGCATCATTCTTTGCTAATGCAATTGACACTGAATCTAAAGGAATTGATATTGTTATTACACATGATGCTATGTTTGGTGATAATGTAAAATTAAAATCTGATTTATCTGGTACTTTTTCTAAAACTGTACAAGTAGGTGCTATTAAAGCTTCAGATGTATTAGAAAATGCTGGACTAATTGGTACTTATTTCCCTGAAGACAGTAGAGTATATTTAGAAGAGGCTGTACCAAGAACAAAATTTAATTTATCAAATAGTTTAACTACTGATAAGTTCAACGTTTTCTTAAGAAATGTTTGGTTTGGTGAAGTTACTGAAGCAACTACAACAGTTGCTAACCAACAAGTATTTGGCTCTAAATTAGTTACAGATTTATCTTTTGGTTACAAAATGACTGAAAGTACTACAATAACTGTAGGTGCAAATAACTTATTTGATATTTATCCCGATAAAGCCGATGCTGCTTTTAATAATAGAAGCTCAGGTCGATTTGATTGGTCAAGAAGAGCCCAACAATTTGGTGTTGGTGGACGTTTCCTTTTTGCAAGATTAAATTTTGTACTTAAATAAAATTTAAATGATTTATCTTCAATAGAAGATATAGTTTAATAAATTTAAAACCTGTAAAGATTCATTTCTTTACAGGTTTTTTAGTTTTCTAAAATAAAAATTTATGAATAATATAAAATCGTATAATATGATATATATCAAGTTCTGTAAAGCCTATAATATCGAATTTTGTATTAAATACTTTAATCAAGGTAATTAGATTTATTAAATGAATAATTACTAAATAAAATTAAAATGAAATCTATTTCAATTATATTAATTCTTATTTTTTTTACTTTACAAATTAATGCACAGAATATATTGGCTTCTGCAGAAGTAAAATCAGGATTAACTATAGCAGAATTACCTTTTCCTTCAGAAAAAACAAATTCTCTACCTGAATTCCCAGGTGGAAACAAAGGATTAGCAAAGTATTTAACTAACAACATGAAATACCCTAGAAATTCAAGAAATTCAAGCTCTAGAGGAAAAATAGTTGTCTGCTTTACAGTTGAAAAAGACGGGAAAATAGCTAATGTGAAAATTGAAAAAGGAGTTAATAAAATTCTTAACAAAGAAGCAAAAAGAGTCGTTGAAAATATGCCTAACTGGAAACCTGCTTTTGAAAATGGTATTGCTATTAGCACAGTGCTAAGAATTCCAATTGTGTTTTTTAGAAATTAAAATTATTTTAGAATCCATAAAAAAGGGATTGATGAAAATTTCAGTTTTTAAACAGCATCTTTACTTTCTATACCGCCATATTATCAATTACTTATTTCCTATAATCTGAATATCTGTTAACTCTTTAATAACAATTAAAATATTTTCATTAATATTAAATTTTTTGATATCAATTTCTTCGTTGTCAATTTCAATTTTTTCAATTTTGAAAGGTAAACCGTTTAATTTAAGCTCAAATGTTTGATATCCTGTTATATATTTTCCTGATTTAAATTGCTTAAGAGTTAATGAATCTTGATTACCAACTAGTTTAAAATTTCTTAAATTATAACAACCTTTTTTATTATCATAACCATCAAGTATATTTTGATATTTAGGGAGAGATCCAACCACATCTGCTAAACCTCCAACTTTAGCTATTGGGAAACATTCAGCGCTAATTAATTAGTGTGTTTTTTTATTTACGATAATATTTTAATATTTAGCACAAAAAAAAAGAGGAGCCTTAAACGAGGCTACTGAAAAAGGTATATCTATTTCAGATCTGTCTCTTATACACATCT
>SDWL01000340.1 GCA_004195315.1 Lutibacter sp. | reverse complement strand
CTATAAAAAATGATGTATTTAAATATTTAGAAAAATCAAATACTAAATTTGATCTCATTTTTGCAGATCCACCTTATGAGTTTGAACTTGAATTATTTGAGAAAATTGTTGATTTGGTTTTTGGCAAAGATTTATTAAATGATGAAGGTACTTTAATTGTTGAACACTCAAAACAAACTGATTTATCAAAGCATACCAATTTTAGTTATTCAAAAAAATATGGAGGAAATATGTTTAGTTTTTTTGAAAAAGAAAATGAAGTTTAAAACAATGCTTCAATTAGTTGTTTTTCAGTAATTCCTTCTGCTTCGGCTTTGTAATTTTTAACTATTCTATGTTTTAATATTGAGTACGCTACAGCTTGAACATCCTCAATATCAGGCGAATATTTACCATGAACAGCTGCATTTGCTTTTGCTCCTAAAATTAAATTTTGCGAAGCTCGTGGACCTGCACCCCAATCAATATAATTATTTACAATTTCAGGTGAATTCTCAGTATTTGGTCTTGTTTTAGAAACTAAAGTTACTGCATATTCAATCACATTATCTGCAACTGGAATTCTTCTTACTAAATGTTGAAATTTACTTATTTCTTCAGCCGAAAGAAGCGCATTAATAACTGGTTTCTCATCATTTGTTGTCTGTTTAACAACCTCAACTTCTTCTTTAAAACTTGGGTATTCCAAATTTATTGAAAACATAAACCTATCTAACTGAGCTTCTGGTAAAGGATATGTTCCTTCCTGCTCAATTGGATTTTGAGTAGCCAATACAAAAAAGGGCTTTGCTAAATCATAATGATGCCCAGCAACTGTAACTGTACGCTCTTGCATTGCTTCTAAAAGTGCAGCTTGTGTTTTTGGCGGAGTCCGATTTATTTCATCTGCTAAAATAATATTGCTAAAAATTGGACCTTTTATGAATTTAAAATGATTAGTTTCATCCAATATTTCACTTCCTAAAATATCTGAAGGCATTAAATCTGGCGTAAATTGAATTCGTTTAAAATCTAGACCTAAAGTTTTAGCAATTGTATGTACTATTAGGGTTTTTGCCAAACCAGGAACACCAATTAAAAGTGAATGACCTCCACTTAAAATTGAAAGCAAAATATGGTCTACTGCTTCATTTTGACCAATTATTACTTTTCCTATTTCTTGCTTTAAAGCTTTATGTTTTACAACAAGTTCTTTTAATGCAACAACATCAGACATATTATTCTTTTTTCCAATTATTTTTAAATTCACATTTTTTAAAATCGTCGTTTATTTTAATGTAAGTATCTTTAATTTTATCTATTGACCAATTATCTACCGTCTCTTCTTCCTTTTTTTGCAATGTTAATTGTTGTATTTTTTCATAATCTTGTGTAAAACTGGCAGTATGAGCATCAACTTTGCTCTTTAGCAAAATTATTTTATGCATTTTTTCACCTCCTCTAATCTCATCATAATAAGTTTCTGTAATTTCTCCTGCTTTTAAATTACTAACTCGTCCGTACAATGTTGGATCCATTCGCGTTAAATTAAAACGTGTATCATTAGTTTGTGGATTTAAAATTAATCCTTTATTATTTTTAGTCTCTTTATCATCTGAATATTTTATCACAGCATCTTCAAAAGTAATTTCTCCGCTAAGTATTTGTTCACGAATTTTAGACATTTCATCTTTTGAAGCTTGTAATTCAGTATCACTAATTTTTGGCTGCATTAAAATATGACGAACATCTCTTTCTTGACCTTTAATTTTTTCAACTTGAATAACATGATATCCAAAACCCGATTCAAATGGTTCCGATAATTCACCTTCATCTAAACTAAATGCAACTTCTTTAAATTCCTTAATAAAACCACTCTCACGTGTAATTGTGTATTTTCCCCCAGCTCCTTCACCATTACCAGAAACAGCAGGGTCGTCTGAGTTTATTATTGCTTTTAACCTGAAACTATAACCTTCTTCAATTTCCTTCCTAATTTCATTTAATTTTACAATTACACGATTAATTTCTTCTTCTGATGGTTTTACAATTTTCACAATTTGAGCCAATTCAATTTCAGCACTAAATTCAGGTAAACTATTTTCTTTTTCAAGATTTCTAAAATACGTTCTAACTTCTTCAGGAGTAACATCTACTTTTTCTGTAATACTTTCTCTTTCCTTACGTATTAAAATTTGTTCTTTTTGGATTTCAAATAATTCTTTTCTTAAGTCTTCTTCATCATTAAATCCGTACATTTCAACCACTTTCTCCATAGCACCTAATTGCTGAGTAAAGTAAGCTATATTACGTTCAACTTCTCCGTTAATTTCGGCATCTGTAGCTACAATACTATCAACTACAGCATGATGTGCAATTAATTTTTGAATCATAAGTTCTTCCAACATCTCACAATCTGAAATATCAATTTTACCTTCTACTCGCTGCTGTAATTCTTTTTTAAATTTATCAATATCAGAATCTAACACTATATTTTTTCCTACAACTACTGCTACACCATCCACTTTAATTCTTTCAAACTTATTAGTTTCAACGTTTAAACTATCCTGTGCATTCATCTGTCTCTTATACACATCT
>SDWL01000339.1 GCA_004195315.1 Lutibacter sp. | reverse complement strand
AGATGTGTATAAGAGACAGCTTTCTGACTAATTGTCAATTGTTTTATTTTGGCTTAATATTCGACTATAATAAATTATGAGTAAAAATAAAGTATCATTTTACTGGGCAGTTAAAGAATTCATCTGGCCTAGAAAGAAAATTGTTTTACTAGGGATAGTTTTGATAATTATTAGAAGTTTAGCTGGTTTGGTACTGCCTTATGCCAGTAAGAATTTAATTGATGATGTAATTCCTTCACAAGATGTTCAAGCATTAACAACTTTGCTAATAATTGTGTGTGTTTCCATACTTATTCAGGCGGTTAGTTCATTTTCATTAACACGTTTGTTAAGTGTTGAAGCTCAGCATTTAATATCATTACTAAGAGCGAAGGTTCAAAAAAAGCTACTCACATTACCTATAAGTTTTTTTGATAATAATAAATCCGGCGCCCTTGTTTCTCGGGTAATGACAGATGTTGAAGGTGTGCGTAATTTGGTTGGAACAGGTTTGGTACAATTAGTTGGTGGTACTTTTACAGCCATCATTTCATTGGTTATTTTAATTAAAATTAATGCTTTAATGACCTTTTTTGTATTAGTTCCTGTATCAATTTTCGCAATTGTTGCCTTGAAAGCATTTGGGTATATTCGTCCTATTTTTAGAGCTCGAGGAAAAATTAATGCTGAAGTTACAGGTCGTTTAACAGAAACTTTAAATGGTGTTCGAGTAATTAAAGGGTTTAATGCTGAAGATCAAGAAAATAAAACGTTTGAAAAAGGGGTTGAACTATTGTATTTAAATGTTAAAAAAAGTTTAACAGCTACTGCTTTAATTACTAGTTCTTCAACATTTTTGTTAGGATTGGCTTCCGCAGGAATTATGGGAATTGGAGGTTATTTTATTATGAAGAATACTATGACTTATGGAGAGTTTATTTCTTTCACCTTGTTTTTAGGTTTTATGATTGCGCCAATTGTACAAATGAGTAATATTGGTAGTCAGTTAACTGAAGCTATGGCTGGTTTGGATCGTACACAAGAATTAATGGATATGACGGAAGAGGACAATCCTGATGTAAGAACTGTTAAATTAAACACCATAAAAGGTGATGTAATTTTTAAAAATGTTTCTTTCAGTTATCAAGAAAATAAAGAAGTTTTACACAATATATCATTTGAAGCACCTTCAGGAAGTGTTATAGCTTTGGTAGGTTCATCAGGCTCTGGTAAATCTACAATTGCGGGTTTAGCAGCAACTTTTTTAAACCCTACGAATGGTATTGTTTCTTTAGATGGTATAGATTTAGCGACTGTAAATTTAAGCAGTTTTAGAAGTAATCTTGGAGTTGTGCTTCAAGATGACTTTTTATATGAAGGCACAATTCGTGAAAATATATTATTTCCAAGACCAAACGCTACTGAACATGAATTACTAAAAGCAGTTAAAGGAGCTTATGTAAATGAATTTACTGATCGATTCGATGAAGGTTTGGACACCGTTATTGGTGAGCGTGGCGTTAAATTATCTGGTGGGCAACGTCAGCGCATTTCTATTGCAAGAGCATTATTGGCAAACCCGAAAATTATTATTTTAGATGAAGCAACTTCAAACTTAGATACTGAAAGTGAGTCTTTTATTCAGAAAAGTTTACAGGAATTAATGAAAGACAGAACTACTTTTGTAATCGCCCACAGATTAAGTACTATTATAAAAGCTGATCAAATATTAGTGATTGAAGATGGTAATATTGTTGAACGTGGTAAACACGATGAATTGATTGCTAAAAAAGGGAGATACTTTGATTTATATACATACCAGAGTAGAATTTAGAATTGGTATTTTTTTATAATTTATAGATGACTAAAAATAGCTTTCCAGTTTCAAATGATAATGAAAAAGAGCAATTATTATTAAAAGCTCAAATAAATCTTTTGCAACATGAATTAAATGAAATTGTCCAAAGATTAAATACTTTTGAAGCAATACTTCGGTCGCATTTAACAAATCAACTTATTGAAGAACAAGAGCTAACCGTACTTTATAAAAAACTACAAAAAGCAAAAAAAGAAAAACGTTTAACTCAAAAAAAGAAAGGTAAAAACTTTAAAGAAGTCATAGGTTTAAATGTGATTACAGATAAAAATGAAATCACTACTAATGTTGAAGAACAAAAAAAGAAAAAGCGATTGTACAGAGAAGCAATGCTGTATGTACACCCAGATAAATTTTCAATGAATGAAGTGAAAATTGACATTGCTACAGAAATAACAACCAAACTAATTGAAATTTATCAAATAGGTAGTTTAGAAGAACTTCAAACTTACCACACACATATTTTTAGTGGCAATGCACTCTTGAAGTTTGTATTACCATCATCAGTTATTATAGATTTAACAGGAAAAGATACTTATTTACAAAAAGAGTTAGAGCAACTTAAAAAACAGTTAGAAAATTCTAAAACAAAGCTTACGTATAAAGTTTTAACGGAATATGAAAACCCTTTAACATTTATTGATGAATTGAAAGAATATTATACCTGTCTCTTATACACATCT
>SDWL01000338.1 GCA_004195315.1 Lutibacter sp. | reverse complement strand
AGATGTGTATAAGAGACAGAATCAATTGCAATATTTAATTCAAATGATGTTTTTACAACTGGGGCAGATAGTACATTACCTTTTGAACAAAGTAGTGATTTATTATACTTAAGTGGTGCCGACCAAGAAGAAAGCATCTTATTACTTTTTCCTGATGCAATTAATGAAAATCACCGAGAAATTTTATTCTTGACAGAAACTAATAAGCACATTGAAGTTTGGTATGGTGCAAAATATTCTAAAGAAGAAGCTGAGAATGTTTCTGGCATAAAAACAATTTATTGGCTTTCTGAGTTTAATAAGGTTTTTTATGATTTAATGACCGAAGCAGAAACTATCTATTTTAATACCAATGAACATTATCGTCAAGCTGTTGAAATTGAAACCAGAGAAGATCGTTTTATCAAAAAATGTAAATTAGATTTTCCAGCACACAAGTGGGAAAAAAGCAATCAAATATTACAACAAATTAGAGGTGTAAAAGAACCTGAAGAAATTGAAATATTACAAACTGCTTGCGATATAACAAACAAAGGTTTTAGAAGAATTTTACCATTTGTAAAACCTGGTATTATGGAGTTTGAAATTGAAGCTGAATTTATGCACGAATTTTTGAGAAATCGTTCTGATGGATTTGCATATACTCCAATTATAGCATCAGGGTATAGCGCCTGTGTTTTACATTATATTGAAAATAATAAAGAATGTAAAGATGGCGATATGTTATTAATGGACGTTGGTGCAGATTATGCAAACTACTCAAGTGATATGACGCGTACAATTCCTGTAAATGGAAAATTTTCTGAGAGACAAAAAGAAATTTATAATGCTGTTTTAAGAGTGAAGAATGAAGCTACAAAAATGTTATCTCCGGGCGTTTTATGGGCTGAGTATCAAAAGGAAGTTGGTAAAATAATGTCTTCTGAATTATTAGAATTGGGATTAATTGATAAAGTTGATGTAAAAAATGAAGACCCTAATTGGCCTGCATATAAAAAATACTTTATGCACGGAACTTCACATCATATGGGATTAGATACGCATGATTATGGACAACTTAAATTACCAATGAAAGCAAACATGGTATTTACCGTTGAACCTGGAATTTATATCCCAGAAGAAAATATGGGAATTAGACTTGAAGATGATGTAGTTGTTCAAGAAACTGGATTACCAATTAATTTAATGAAAAATATTCCTGTTGAAGTTGAAGAAATTGAAGATTTAATGAATTCATAAGGGCTTAAATTTAGCTTGAATAAGAAATAAAAAACTCGAAACTAAGTTTCGAGTTTTTCTAGCAATTTTCCTCACGAATAATTTATCTTTTTTTTGCCTTAATCAACTTCTTAAATAGAGCAAAAATATTATTCCAGATTCTTCTGCAAATGTATATAGCTTATCTCAGTTAAGAAAACTATACGTCTCTACATTTATAAATTTAGACTAGATAATACTAAAAAGAAATTTTGTATTTTTGATTCTTGAAAAAGATCTTAAAAATTAATGAAGAATAAAAAAATTACTTATACAATTCAATTAGCTCACCTATCCTTCTTACGAAACACTAAAATAATTTTTATTTTATTTTTTATTAGTAATCTGTTGGTGAATTCACAAAATTCTCAACTATTTCACATCCCAGATTCTTTAAAAAACAAAACCTACAAAGAACTTTACAAAGGATTAAATTTGAGTTACAATGACACTCTAAAAGAAAAAATATACGCTAAAGCATACTTACACAAAGCTAAAAATGAAAATGATACAATAAAAATAGCAAATGCGTATTCACAAGTTATTTCCATAAGCAATTCTATAATAGGAATTAAATATTCTGATAGTATCATAGATCTCACAAAAAACCTTGACCATTTTGAATTTCCTGGGTTTGGGTATATGTCAAAAGGTATATCTCAATTTAATAAAGGAGATTACGAAAAAGCATTGAAAAATTATTTATTGGCCAATAAATATGCCTATAAACATAACAATACTAGGCACCTTTTTTACATCAAAAATGGGATTGGTTCCATAAAAAATTTATGGGGTAATTATAAAGAAGGGTTAGAATCTTATAAATCTCAACTCCAACTATTAAAACTAAATAAAAATGACTTTATATATCAGCCAGAAGTTTTTTTAAATATTCTATTAAATATATCTAGCTCTTATATTTTAACTAAAAAATTAGATTCAGCTTTAATTTATTCAAAAAAAGGAATTAAAGAAAGCCTATTGCTTAATGATTCTATAGAATATTATACTTTCGTTAATCAAGCTGGTGTTATTGCTTATTACCAGGGTGATTTTAAAAGAGCTCTTGATAGCATTAATAAAGCATCACCATACTCAATATCTGATAATGATTTCTTGAACGACAACTATTATAGAGGCCAAATTTATAACAAACAAAATAATGACATTAAAGCATTTTATTATTTTAAAAAAGCAGACTCCATTTATAATGCAACAAATGATGTTGTTCCTGAAGTAAGAGATATTCAAGAATATTTTGTACACTATTATAAAACAAATAATGACACAGAAAATCAATTAATTTATATAGAAAGACTTCTTTTTGTTGATAGTATT
>SDWL01000337.1 GCA_004195315.1 Lutibacter sp. | reverse complement strand
AGATGTGTATAAGAGACAGGTATTAGTATTTTTCCAAAGACTTAAAGAATCGGGTTTTACAGCTAAGGAATCTTTTAAAATGGTTGCTTTTGAATTTAATGCTATAAGAAATGTAAAAATAATAAGTAAATGAAACTTCATTTTTAAAAAAATTATTGATGAAATAAAATAATTTGCAAAGAAAAGAATAATAGTATACTTTTTTAAAGTTTCAACAAAAAATCTTTTATTTTCTCTTTAGATAAATGAATACTTTCAAATAACTCTTCAGTATTACCATGTTCAGTGAAATGATCAGGAATTCCTAATTGTTTGACTGAAGTATTTTCATAGTTGTTTTTTGAAGCAAATTCTAAAACTGCACTGCCAAAACCACCTGCAACTACATTATCTTCAATGGTTACAATAGTGTTGAATTTTTTAAAAACCGTATGAAGCAAAGCTTCATCTAATGGCTTTACAAAACGCATATTATAGTGAGCAAATTTATTTTGAGGTAATTCTTTTTGAAGTTCAATAAATCTATTTCCAACAGTGCCAATACTAAGTATAGCAATTTCTTGTCCTTCTGAAATACAATTTCCTTTACCCATTTCAATTTTTTTAAATGGTTTTTTCCAGTCAATAATAGTACCTCTTCCTCTTGGATATCGAATTGCTAATGGAAAGCCAATTCCTAATTGAGCGGTATACATAATATTTCGCAATTCAACTTCATTTAAAGGTGCAAAAATCACGACATTAGGAATACAGCGTAAATAAGAAATATCAAAAACTCCATGATGAGTTGCACCATCTTCTCCAACAATTCCTGCCCTATCAATACAAAATATAACAGGTAAATTTTGTAAAGCAACATCATGAATTATTTGATCATAAGCTCGTTGTAAAAATGTAGAATAAATAGTGCAAAATGGAATTAATCCTTGAGTTGCCATTCCTGCAGCTAAAGTTACTGCATGCTGTTCTGCAATACCAACATCAAAAGCTCTATCGGGAATTTCATCAAGCATTAATTTTAGTGAACTACCTGTTGGCATTGCGGGTGTAATTCCTACTATTTTAGAATTCTTTTTGGCTAATTCAACAATGGTTTCTCCAAAAACATCTTGAAATTTTGGTGGCTGAATACTTGTATCTTTTAAAATTCTTTCTCCTGTAATTTTATTAAATTTCCCAGGAGCATGGTACGTTACTTGATCTTGTTCTGCTTTTTTTAATCCTTTTCCTTTGGTTGTAATAATGTGTAAAAACTTTGGCCCTTTTATGGTTTTTAATCGTTCTAATTCATTTATTACAGTTTCAATATTGTGACCGTCAATTGGCCCAGAATAATTAAAGTTTAAGGCTTCAATAATGTTATTTTTTCTAACTTTTTTACCTGCTTTTACATTGGTGAAATATTTTTTTAAAGCGCCAACACTTGGGTCAATTCCCATAGCATTATCATTTAAAATTATCAATAAATTAGCATCCGTTACACCTGCATGATTTAAGCCTTCAAATGCCATTCCACTCGCAATAGAAGCATCTCCAATTACTGCAATATGATGTTTTTTAAAATCACCTTTAATTTTTGAAGCAATAGCCATTCCTAATGAAGCTGAGATTGAAGTTGAAGAATGTCCAGTTCCAAAAGCATCGTAAATGCTTTCATCTCGTTTTGGAAAACCTGAAACTCCTCCTAATTGCCTATTTGTGTGAAATTGTTCTCTTCTTTCTGTTAAAATTTTATGCCCATATGCTTGATGTCCAACATCCCAAATTAGTAAATCGTTTGGCGTATCAAAAACATAATGAAGTGCAATTGTCAATTCTACAACACCCAAACTAGCACCTAAATGACCTTCTTTTGTTGCAACTACATCAATAATAAAATCACGTAATTCTTTAGCAACTTGGGGAAGTTGTTTTTTAGAAAGTGTACGTAATTCTTTTGGACTCTTTATATGTGCTAACAAAGTTGTTTTCATCTGTTCAAACTTTATTTTTTAGAAGTAACAAGTGGTATTCGCTATTCATCATTTTTATATATATCAAAATTTGTAGTGCTCGTTTAACCTAATACAAAACTACACTATTTAAATTGTACGTTGAATTAAAAAAAATTACTTTTGAAGTATGATGAATCCTTTTGATGATACTTATTTTATGAAACGCGCTTTGCAAGAAGCCGAACAAGCATTTGATAAAAATGAAGTTCCTATTGGTGCAGTAATTGTGATGAACAATCAAATTATTGCACGTGCTCATAATTTAACCGAAACATTAAATGATGTAACAGCTCATGCCGAAATGCAGGCATTTACAGCAGCCGCAGATTTTTTAGGCGGCAAGTATTTAAAAGAGTGCACATTGTATGTGACTTTAGAACCTTGTCAAATGTGTGCAGGTGCCAGTTATTGGGCGCAAATAGGTAAAATTGTATATGGCGCTTCTGAAGAAAAAAGAGGATTTATAGCAATGAAAACAACACTACATCCTAAAACTGAATTTGTTGGAGGTATTTTAAAAGAAGAGTGTGGTAACTGTCTCTTATACACATCT
>SDWL01000336.1 GCA_004195315.1 Lutibacter sp. | reverse complement strand
AAATATAGCTTTAAGTTGAATTGTAATGGGAATTATAAAATAGTTGCTGAAAAAGAAAATTTTACAACTGTTGAAGTTGAATTTCAAACTGACAACACCAATAATTTTAAAATAAATAAAACACTGTTGTTAGCTCCTACATCTTGCAATCAATTAGTGATTGGAAAAGTACTAAATAGTGAATCAAATTTACCCATTGAATTCGCAAAAGTTTCATTACATAAAAACAATATTTTAGTAGAATCTAAAAATGTGAATTCTGAGTTTAGTTTTGATTTAAAATGTAATGAATTATACAAAATAGTTGTAGAAAAAGATAATTTCACAACTGCTGAAATTGAATTTCAAACTGACAATAACAACACCTTTGAAACAACTAAAACATTATTATTAAATCCATTAGATTGTAATCAACTTGTTAACGGAATTGTTTTGGATAAAGAGACAAACAAACCTATTACAAACGCATTGGTTACTATTTTCAAAAATAATATAGCAATTGACACAATAACTAAAGATAACAATGGCAATTTTAACTATAAAATTGACTGCAACTCACAATATAAAATAGTTGCTTCCCTAAAAAACTATGAAGATTATATCACAAAAATAAACACGTCAAAAAAGCACAACGAAATAATAAATAAAACTCTTTTACTGAAACCAACAATTGAGTTTATAACAATTCGTGAGCAAAAAATGATTAAAACAAATCCAATTTATTTTGACCTAGATAAAGATGAAATAAGACTTGATGCGGCAATTGAATTAGAAAAAGTAATTGCAATTTTAATCAAATATCCAACAATTAAACTTGAAATAAAATCACATACTGATAGCAGAGCACCCGACAATTATAACCTAACCCTTTCAGCTAAAAGGGCAAATTCAACAATTAATTATATTACTTCAAAAGGAATTAATTCAGATAGGCTTATTGGAAAAGGATATGGAGAAACCCAGTTGATTAATAAATGCACTAATGGTGTTAAATGTACCCAAGCAGAGCACGAACTAAATAGGAGAACCGAATTTGTAATTCTCCAAGAATAATTTAGTGTATGAAACCAACAATTTCATTTGAAGATTTCAGTAAAGTAGATATTAGAATTGGAACTATTATTAAAGTTAATGATTTTCCAAAGGCTCATAAACCAGCTTATAGACTCACAATAGATTTTGGAGAATTAGGCACAAGAAAATCAAGTGCTCAAATTACTGATTTATATACAAAAGAAGAATTAATGAACAAACAAATAGTTGCCATTATAAATTTTGAAAGAAAACAAATCGCTAATTTTTTTAGTGAATGTTTAGTTTTAGGGTTTGAAAACAGTAAAAAAGAAATAGTTCTTTTACAAGCTTCAAATACTAATTTAAAAAATGGCGAACAAGTAAGTTAATTACATCATTTTATCAAAAAATACTGCGTTCATTAATAACTTATTAGTACCATACCAAAAACCTCTAAAATTGGTATTATCGGTAAATACAATAACTCGCCCAGCTCCAATTCTTTTTACCTGGAAAGGTACTGTGTTTTTTAAAATCTCTAAATTTGGTTTTGAAATATAACCACTTAAAAGTGGGTTCTTCACATATTTTATAGGATTATTAAAACTTAAACTATCGGGTTTTATAAAAACTTTAGTTCTCTTAAATATTGGTAAAACATCATTTTTATAACCAAAATTAATTGGATGAGATTTATCTAATTTTGTTTCAAAAATTGCTCCTCCAATAACTTGTGCTCCTGAAAAATCTCTTTTCTGTTCAAACGAAATATTTTTAGCCTCAACTTTAGCACTAGCAAATTCCAATTTAATAAATTTAGTCTCTGACAACCATTTAACAGCATTTTTATACCCAATTATTGTACCACCACTTTGAACCCAAGTTTTTAATTTTTTAAGATTTGATTCACTCAATTTCAAGTTAGAGTTTGGCAAAATAATGGTCGTATATTTTGAAATATCAATTCTACTAAAATAATCTAAATCTAACTTCGTAATATTTATTTCATAACGTTGATCAAATAAATGCCAAATCTCACCCGCATCATATGAAGATATACCTCTTCCTACTATCATTGCAATCTTAGGATTTTTAATATTTTTAAACTCATTGCTTCCTAAATCAATTCCATTAGTTAAACCTGTTTGCACCCCATCAATTGTTACATTAGAACTAAAAGCTATATCATTTAAAATAGAGAATAATTCATCTTCATTTACACGTTGGTTTTGAGCTGAAATTAAAATAGTCCCGTAATCGTAATTAGTTCCATTCAAAGAAAACTGTTTCATTCCAACTTTAGCTCTTATTCCTTTTTGTAAAATTTGCTTTAAAGCTTTAGGTGTATAATATTCGTGCCATTGCATTAGGTACGCATAAGAACTTTTAATGGTTACTTTATTTTTTGGAGATTGTAAATTTTCAACCAAATCACCAACTGAAGAAGTTGATTTTAACGATTCATAATCTAAATTAAATGCTAAAGGAAATGTCCACGTCGAAATATCATAAAATAAACTATCTTTAAATGTTGTTTGCTTTCCAAACATTGCCTTAATACTGTCTCTTATACACATCT
>SDWL01000335.1 GCA_004195315.1 Lutibacter sp. | reverse complement strand
AGATGTGTATAAGAGACAGCTATTATATAAAGTGTTTCTTTCAATATTGTTGGGCATTGTATATTTCGATTGGAATAGAGAAACAGTAGATAACATATACCAGTTTTTAGAGAAAAATTTATTTAATGTAACACGAATTTTAATAATCGCTCTTTCAACGATATTATTTGTTAGTTGCCATAATAGAACCTCTAGAGACAAATCAGTTTTAACAGGCTGGAATTCAAAAGACAAAGCTGCTGCTGGATTTTCCTCAAATACAAATTATCGAGGTCAAAAATCCCCTCCTGGAATGGTTTTAATTGAAGGAGGTGCTTTCACAATGGGTCACGTACAAGATGACGTTATGTTTGATTGGAATACAACTCCAGTAAAGCAACAGGTGCGTTCATTTTACTTAGATGAGTCAGAAGTTACAAACTCAGAGTATTTATTTTATTTAGAATGGATGGAAAAAGTTTTTCCACCTAGTGATGAAAATTATAAAAATATTTATCTATCTACTGTTCCAGATACTTTAGTCTGGAGAGATGTATTAGGCTTTAACGAATTATTGACAGAAAATTACTTAAGACACCCATCATATGCAGATTATCCAGTTGTTGGTGTAAGTTGGATTCAAGCTAATCAATATTGTAAATGGAGAAGTGATAGAGTTAATGAAAAAATATTAATGGATAAAGGTATTTTAAACCCGCTATTTGAAAGTGATTCACTTGAAGTAAAAGGGCAAAATAACTTTAATACTGATACTTATTTAGAGAATCCTTACGCACTTTTTAATGGAGATTCAACTATCTATAATAAAGGTTTACCAACCAATACTAAAAGAAAAAAAGGGGATCCTAAGCCATCCAAAGGTTCTTTTACAGGAAGACAAGTAAAAGTTTCTGACGGAATTTTAGCTCCAAAATTTAGATTACCAACTGAATCGGAATGGGAATATGCTGCAAAAGCTATTGTAGAACAAAGAGAATATAACAATATCAGAGGGAGAAAAAAATACGCATGGGATAGTAGATATACTCGTAACAAAAATAAAAGAGTGCAAGGTGACCAATTGGCCAACTTTAAACAAGGAAAAGGAGATTACAGTGGTGTTCCTGGATGGAGTAATGATGGAGCGGATATTACAAATCGTGTAAGACAATATGATCCGAATGCATTTGGACTTTATGACATGTCGGGAAATGTTGCCGAATGGGTAGCCGATGTTTATAGACCTATAATAGACAATGATGCTAATGACTTTAATTATTTTAGAGGTAATATTTTTACTAAAAAAATGATTGATCCTGATGGTAAAGTTGTTATGATTGATGACGCTTCTGTTGAATATGATACTTTAGACAATGGTAAAATAATACCAAAAACCTTACCTGGGAGTATTAAATACATACCAATTAGTGACCGAGATGCTTACATGAGAAACAACTATGAAAAAGCTTATAATGTTGATACTAAAGATGGAGATTTGGGATCAACAAAGTTGTATGCAAAAAATGAAGATGAATTAGAAACAAAACCAAGGATGTATAATTCGCCAATAAAACCAAGAGTAATAGGCGAAAGTGGTTTATTAATGCAACAATATGATACTAAAAAAAGAACTACTTTAATAAGTGATAAATCTCGTGTTTATAAAGGTGGCTCATGGAAAGATAGAGAGTATTGGTTAGATCCTGCTCAAAGAAGGTTTTTACCTGAGTATATGGCAACTAACTATATTGGTTTTCGTTGCGCTACAGATAGGTTAGGTACTATGACGCCTAAAAGAAGAAAACCAACAACAACAAAAATTAGATATTAATCAACAAATTTGAAATAATATGAAACCTCATTGAAAATTCAGTGAGGTTTTTTTTATATTTAAACAATGAATATTGAACAATTATACAAATTATTTACTCAGACATATTTAGTAGATACTGACACTCGAAAAATTAGAAAAGGGAGCATTTATTTTGCGCTAAAAGGAGAGAACTTTAACGGAAACAAATTTGCAATTGAAGCTTTAAACAAAGGTGCTAATTACGCTATTGTTGATGAAGACGAATTCAATACTCATCAAAGTATTATTTTAGTGGATAATGTCTTAGAGACCATTCAACAATTAGCTAATTTTCATAGAAAGCAACTTGATATTCCAATTATTTCTTTAACTGGTAGCAATGGTAAAACAACAACTAAAGAATTAATTAGCGCTGTATTAAGTAAAAAATATAAAACAACAGCTACTTTGGGTAATTTAAACAATCATATTGGTGTGCCTCTTACTCTTTTAGCAATGAAACCAGCTACTGAAATTGGCATTATTGAAATGGGCGCAAATCACTTGAAAGAAATTGATTTTTTGTGTAAAATTGCTGAACCAAATTATGGTTATATTACTAATTTTGGGAAAGCACATTTAGAAGGTTTTGGAAATGTTGAAGGCATTATTAAAGGGAAGTCTGAACTTTATAATTTTCTTAGAAATAATAATGGAATTGCTTTTATTAATTCTGATGACAAGCTACAAGTAAAACAATCAACTAGAATTCAATCTGTCTCTTATACACATCT
>SDWL01000334.1 GCA_004195315.1 Lutibacter sp. | reverse complement strand
AGATGTGTATAAGAGACAGAATAAAATAAGTTCAGATTTCAATATGTCATCTATGACTGATATTGTTTTTTTGTTACTTATATTTTTTATGATAACTTCAACATTGGTTACTACAAGTGCACTAGATATTTTACTTCCAAAGGCTAGTGGTAAAACCGAAAACAGAAAAGCAGTTTCAGTAAGCATTACTAAAAACCTGAAATTTTATATTGATAATAATAAAGTGGATGAATCTAAATTGGAACAAGATTTGTTAACAATATTATCAAAACAGGAAAGTCCAACCATTATTTTAAGAGCTGAAGAAGGTGTGCCTATTGAAAAAGCTGTAAAAATTATGGATATAGCAAATAGAAATAGATATAAAGTAATATTAGCAGTTCGTCCAAAATAAAATGTTCAGTTTTTTAGATACAAAATATAAAAGAAAATCTGCAGCTTTAACAAGTGTAATTATGAGTTTGTTAATGGTTGCACTATTTTTTGTTGGAATGAACTATTTAGATCCGCCAGAAGAATATGGGATTGCTGTAAATTTTGGAACTTCTGATGTTGGTATGGGTGATGTTCAACCAGCAGAACCATTAAAATCAATTTCAGAAGAAAAAGTGTTAGAAAAAGAACAAGAAGAGGTTAAAGAAATAACAGAACCTGAAGTTGCAGAAAATACTTCTGAAACTTTAACGGAAGACGTTGCTACACAAAATAATGAAGAAGCAATAGCAATACAGAAAAAGTTAGATGCAAAAAAGAAAGCTGATGATATCTCTAGAAATGCGCAACTAAACAAAGAAAGAATTGAAAGAGAAAAGCAAGATGCTATTGCAAAACAAAAAGCGGAAGAAGAAGCTAAAAGAAAAAAATTAGATGCTTTAATTGGCGGAATTAATAATTCAGATGGAACTGCAACTGATGATGAAGGAAATGAAACTAAAGCAGGCGATAAAGGAAATATTAATGGAGACCCAAGCGCAGATGGTTACTATGGGAATGGTGGTGGAGGCGGAAAAGGAGATTATCAATTAGGAAATAGAAAACCTTTAAATCGTCCTGAACCTAATTATATTTGCGATGAAGAAGGATTAGTTGTAGTTGAAATTGAAGTTGATGTAAATGGAAAAGTTATAAATGCAATTCCAGGTGTTAAGGGAACTACTACTATTACATCTTGTTCATTAGCCCAAGCAAGAGAAGCTGCTTTAAAAACTAAATGGACTCCAGATGCAAATGCTCCTTCTAAGCAAGTTGGAACCATAAAATATAGATTTAAATTGTCACAATAATTTTTTAATGAATTACAAAGAAACCCTTGAATGGATGTTTTCACAGTTGCCAATGTTTCAAAGAGAAGGTAAAACTGCATTTAAAAAAGATTTAACAAATAGTATTGCTTTCTCAAAGCATTTAAATTATCCCGAAAAAAAGTTTAAATCAATTCATGTTGCAGGAACTAACGGAAAAGGCTCTACAAGTCATATGATAGCTTCTGTATTACAAGAAGCAGGTTATAAAGTTGGTTTATATACTTCACCACATTTAAAAGATTTTAGAGAACGTATTAGAATTAATGGTGAAGTAATTACAGAAAGTGAAGTTGTTGATTTTATTGAAGAAAATAATTCATTTTTATTGAAATATAAACCTTCATTTTTTGAAATGACAGTAGGTTTAGCTTTTGATTGTTTTGCAAAACACCGAATTGATATAGCCGTTGTTGAAGTTGGTTTAGGAGGAAGGTTGGATTCAACAAATATTATTACTCCTAAAGTTTCAGTAATTACCAATATTGGTTTTGATCATACACAATTTCTAGGAGAAACACTTCACGAAATAGCCTTTGAAAAGGCTGGAATCATAAAAAGTGGAGTTCCTGTGATTATTGGTGAATTTCATGAAGAAACATACCCAGTTTTTGAAAAAGTGGCAAAAGAAAGTAAATCACCATTATTTTTAGCTTCATCTAATATTATAAATAATTATAAATCAGATTTAAAAGGGAATTATCAAATTCATAATATTAAAACGGCTGTTCAAACCATTGCTATTTTAAAAACGCAAGGGTATAATATTTCAGAAGAAAGTATTAAAAATGGCTTGCAAAAAGTTGCTGGAAATACAGGGCTTTTAGGGAGATGGCAAATTGTAAAAAACAATCCAAAAGTAATTTGTGATACGGGTCATAATAAAGAAGGATTACACTATATTTTTAAACAATTGAAACAAGAATCTTTTGAAAAACTTCATATTGTTTTAGGAATGGTTAATGATAAAGATTTAAATTCAATTCTACCTTTATTTCCTAAGAACGCAACCTACTATTTCTGTACACCAAATATTCCACGTGGTTTAAGTGAAGTAGAATTACAATTAAAATGTTCAAATTTTGATTTGTTAGGAAATGTATATTGCTCAGTAAATGAAGCTTATAAAGCTGCCTTAAAATTTGCAAAAACTAACGATTTAATATTTGTTGGCGGAAGCACTTTTGTTGTGGCTGAGATAGTCTAAAATTTACTAAAAACAGTAATTATGAACCTGTCTCTTATACACATCT
>SDWL01000333.1 GCA_004195315.1 Lutibacter sp. | reverse complement strand
AGATGTGTATAAGAGACAGATCTTACAAATTAAAACGAAGAACATATATAGGTGGTGGGTATGTAAGAGGTCTTTTTAATGATTCAAATTCATTAAGAGAACAAGGAGCTAATTCTGGTTGGTTTAACAAAGTGGCTGTAGATCGTATTTATGGAAATTTTTCTTACAAACATACTATTATTAAGCGTTTGTCATTAAAACATAAAATTGAAGTTCAGTATTTCTTTGCAGATTTAGATAAATATAAAACAAGAGTTATCTATTCTGCAAGATTAGGTTACAACATAAGAAAATCAAGTTTAACTCCATTTATTGAAGGCCAATTATACAATTATAGTGGAGGAATCATTTCTAAAGGAATTAAAAGATTTCGATTTAAACCAGGATTACGTTTTAAACCAATTAAAGATTCTTCAATGGGAATGTCAATTTACTACATTCTCCAAGATGAATTTAGTACTGAAGAACTTTCTGAAAACGATTACTCAGTTTTTGGATTAAGCCTATCATTTAAAATAAATTAAATTTCTAAATTATGAAACTATCTAAAATAAACTCAAGCAAAATAAAAAAAGCTATCATTTGTAAAAATGTAAATAGTACAATTTTAAATAAGGAAATTAAAAAAACTTATTTCCCTAAAGCTGGAGATGTTGCAATTTTTAAAGTAAAAGAAATTGGGAAACATACTCGAATTCAATCTACTAATGGTAATAATAAATATATTTTACCTGGCGACTTAATTATGGCAGCATTTGGAAACAGATATGCTACAGAACAAATGGAAGGGTTTGTACCAAATACATACCACAATACTTATCATATTCTAGGTCAAGGTGGTGCAATAGGAATATTAGAATCTATGCATGCCAAATTTGAATTAATTGGACCTACAACTTTATGTTTAATTGGATATATTGTTGATGAAAAAGGGGGTGTAGTAAATACTAAATACTTAAATAATGAAACCTCAACTTATAAATCTGTTCCAATAAATAATAACCCTAAAGTAATATTGTCATTAGGTACAAGTATGGATAGTGGTAAAACTACTTCAGCAGCATTTCTTGCTAGGGGTTTAAAATTAGCTCGTAAAAAAACTGCTTATATTAAATTAACAGGCACGGTTTTCACCAAAGATAAAACTATGGTTAAAGACTATGGTGCAAATATTTGTTTAGATTTTTCTGATTTTGGATTTCCGTCTACTTATATGTGTACTATAGATGAAATCTTAGATTTATATCAAAATTTAATTGAACAAGTAAAGCCATATAACCCTGAATATATTATTGTTGAAATAGCTGATGGACTATTACAAAGAGAAACTTCTGCTTTAATTCATAATGCTAAGTTTATGAGCAAAGTATCTGGCGCATTATTTTCATCTTTAGATAGTATGAGCGCTATAACTGGTGCAAACATGCTTACAAAATTAGGGTGTAATGTTATTGGTGTTACTGGACTTTTTACTATTAGTCCTTTATTGATAAAAGAAGTGAAACAAAAATCTAACTATCCAGTTTTGACAGGTGATAATTTGATGTCAAAAGAAATTTTTAATACATTAGAGAAACAAATAAAACATTTAGAGTTTGAAAACAAAATGGCAGTTAATAGCTAAATTCCTAGAAAGTAACAAACTACTTGTAATTATAGGATTTACAAGCGGTTTGTGTTATAATATTTTTATGTTATTAATTCCTATTAGTCTTGGACGTTTTTATGAATTTAACTTTGGTTTCTCATCAAAACGATTAACGCTATTAGAGTCAATACCATTTATTAATACTGAAAGTTTCAATAAGTTTTTAGTGTTCTTTATTAGTCTTATTTTAATTCGTTTTATTTTTGAATTTATTAACCGATATGTTATTTCAATTATAGGAGAGCGTTTTGTTAAAAATCTTAGAGAAATGCTTTTTGAACACCAACTTCAAATAAGTACGCCTATTTATGACCAAAAAGGAATTGGAAAATATTTGCTTAGATACAGCGGCGATTTAAAAAGTATTCAAAATTACATAACTAATGGCTTATTTAGGTTCACACAAGATTTAATTTTAATAATAATTCTTGTTATTACTATTTCTTATATAAATTTTAATTTTGGTTTAATTGTAGCAATTTCAATAAGTATTTCTATACTCCTATTGTTTTTTATAAATAACCTTCTTTATAAAATATCTGTTAGTCGAAGAAATCAACGGTCAGCAATGTTAACTTTTGTAAATACACGATTACGAGCTATACTTTCTATAAAAGCATTTAATAAACACACACCTGAAAAAAATAAATACATTAAACGTTCAGAAAATATTTACACTATTGGTAAAAAATATCAACAAACTGTAGGTGCTATTCAATCTATTATTCCCGCAATAACATACTTAATGTTGGCTTTATTAATGTGGTATGTTTATTATTTAAAAACCAACGAAATGAATGATTTTAATGGATCTTCATTATTAATTTTAATTCTATTAATTATATCTTTTCTCCCAATATTAAGACGTACACTTGGAGTCAGTATTACTTCTGTCTCTTATACACATCT